>CALBSY010000200.1 GCA_937967725.1 uncultured Alphaproteobacteria bacterium
ACGCAACCACAACAAGCCGAGCTCACCGGGGCTGCATTGGTTGAGCGCGGCGACTACCTCGTGAACGGCGTCGTGCTGTGCGGCGATTGCCATACCCCGCGCCTCGAAGACATGGCGTTGGACGAATCGCGCAGTCTCCAAGGCGCTGACATCGGCGAGAGCGGACCGCCCGACATTTTCGCGAGCTACGCGCCAGCGCTGGCCGGCGGGCCGGCGAACTACACCGAAGAACAATTCATCTCGTTTCTGCAGACGGGTGTGCGCCCGGACGGCTCGCATCCGCGACCGCCGATGCCCCCATACCGTTTGAATGAGGCGGATGCCCGCGCGGTTTCGGCGTACATCGCGTCGTTGCCGCCTGCGCCCGAAGAAGCGTCTGAATGAAGCGTTACGTGATCGCAGTGTAAACGCGTTCACATTTTGCGGTTCCAACTTGACGTGTTCGCGCGTTGGGTGTTCGATCATTTCGTCGGAAGACATCGGCGCAAGCCGCCGGTTCCCGCTGGCCAAGCTTGTGCAGCACACAACACCTGGGCCACGGCGCGCGACGATTGTCTTCCCGTCCGACGAAAAAACTACCGCGCAGCAATGGTGCTGCAGAATGCGGGCCAGTCGTTTATCGGCCGGCGTCAGGCGACGTTTCAGCGTTAGGTGATGTGTAAGCGAACAAATCGGCAACGAAAGTTGGCGGTTTGCATTTGCGTTGCGCGCGCTGCGAAGTAAGTCGCGTTACATCTGGCGTTGTGACGCGCGGCGTCCCTATCAAGCCAGCAAGACTGGGGACGCTCAAGCGATGCAATTCCGCGAACTTGGACGCAGCAAGATCAAAGTGTCCGCCGTGTGCCTCGGCACCATGACTTTTGGCGATCAAACGCCCGAGAGCGACGCTTTCGCGCAAATGGATCTGGCGCTCGAACGCGGCGTGAACTTCTTCGACACCGCCGAAATGTACGCCAGTCCGCCGAGAGCGGAAACGCAAGGCGAAACCGAGCGCATCATCGGCCGATGGTTCAAGCAAGGCGGCGGCAAGCGCGAGAAAGTTGTGCTGGCGTCAAAGGTGGCGGGGCGCACGCGCGACATGCTGTGGTTCCGCCCTGAGGATCAGCTGGACGCGGGCCAAGTGCGGCTAACGCGCAAGCAAATCGATTATGCCGTCGAGCAAAGCCTTAAGCGGCTGCAGACGGATTATATTGATCTCTATCAGACGCATTGGCCGGACCGGCTTTATCGCGGCTTCGGCTTCCAACACTATCGCGATTACAAGGAAGACTTCGTCGCATTCGAACAGACGGTCGAAGCGCTGGCGCGGCATGTCGAGAAGGGGACAATCCGCGCCATCGGCGTTTCAAACGAGAGCCCGTGGGGCGTGATGCGCTATCTGGCCGAGGCCGAGAAGCATGGTTGGCCACGCATCGTTTCGATTCAGAATGCGTACAACCTGGTGAATAGGCGTTTTGAAACCGGCGGCTTGGCGGAAGTGTCGCTACGCGAAGATGTTGGGCTGCTGGCGTACTCGCCGCTGGCGCAGGGCTGTCTCACCGGCAAATATCTCGGTGGAGCGTTGCCAAAAGGCGCGCGCAAGACGCTCTACAATCGGATGCAGCGTTATGAAGGCCCGGGCGCGGAAGAAGCGATTACGGCCTATGTAACCCTGGCGCAGGAACTTGCCGTCACGCCCGTGCAGCTGGCGCTGAAGTTCGTCGACACACGACCGTGGACGGCGTCGACCATTATCGGCGCCAGCAATGTGAAGCAGCTTGAGGAGGACTTGGCTGCGTTCGATGTCGCGTGGACCGAGGAAATGGAAACGCGGGTCAATGCGCTGCAAACGGCGCACCCTGATCCATGCCCTTGACATGTCGGTTCGTCTGTTCGCTGCGCTTGATCTGCCCGATGACATCGCCGAGCGACTGCAGGCGTTGATGAAAGGCGTGCCGGGCGCCAAGTGGCGGCCGCGCGAGAATCTGCATCTCACACTGCGGTTCTTTGGCGAAGTGCCCGAGCCGACAGCGGACGATATCGACGCCGCGTTGGGTGAAGTGAGCGAGGCGAACGCGCCGTTTGACTTGCAACTGAAGGCCGCCGGTGCGTTTGGCGGCGCCGAGCCGCATGCGTTATGGATCGGCGCGCGCGAGAGCGGGGCGCTCAAGAAACTTGCGGCGGATTGCGAGCGCGCCGCTCGGCGCGCGGGGTTGAAGCCGGAGAGTCGCAAATTCGCGGCGCACGTGACGCTGGCTTATCTGAGCGCGGCGCCGCTCGATCGCGTGCAGGCGTTTCAGCAGCGGCTGGGGTTGTTTGAGACCCGGCCATTTCGCGTCGAGAGTTTCGGACTCTACTCAAGCCAGGTGCGGAAATCCGCTCCAAGCCATTACCGGCTCGAAGCGGAATATCCTTTGCGCGGTTGAGCGCAGTTTACGAGATCTGTTCAGGCCCAGTCTGTTCGGGCTCCGGCGGCGCCTGATCCCGCACCATGGTGGCCGGTGGTAGGTTCGGCCCCATCGCGCAACAGCGAACCTGCACCTCAAGCACCTGCGAATTAAAGCGGCACTCTGTATCGTTGATTGAACGTAGGATCGCCATGCCGCCAGCACGTGTGGTGTAGCGCGTCTGCGTGCAGCCGGTCAGCGTGTAGCCTGGGTCGCAGCTGCCGGTGCGTGTGCGGTTGAGCGTGCGCGTCACGCAGCGGACCTCGCGCGCCATGGCTTCGTCCGCAGTGGATTGGGCGCGGTTGGCGACGCCGAGCACGCTGGCGATGCGTTCGCCGAGGCTCATGCGCACCTCTTCGGTGTCGGCGTGCTGCTTGCAGATATCGGTATTGGCGCGGCCGGGATCTTGGGCGCACCATTCGGCGATGGTCATATTGCCGGTTCGATTGGCGCAGCCCGCTGCTAAGAGTGCGAGCGTGGCCGCGGCGACGATTGAAGCTATGCGCATTCTGGCGCCTCCCTCGTGAGCCATGGGTTACCGCAAAGCCCAATGGGGAAAAGCCGTCAACCCTTGTCTCGGTTACGGGGAATCCTAGGTCGCTCCGGCTGCTGCGGAGATGCCACGTGTATGAGAACATTTTTATTTTGACCGGCGCAGGCGTGTCGGCGGAATCCGGCCTGTCGACCTTCCGCGACAAGGACGGGCTTTGGGCCCGCTATAAGATCGAAGATGTCGCCACCATCGCCGCCTACGAGCGCGATCAGCAACGCGTGCTGGATTTCTACAACATGCGCCGCGCGAGCCACGGCGAAGTGAAGCCCAATCCGGCGCATATCGCCCTGGCGCAATTGGAGGCGGCGTGGAACGAACGCGGGCAGACCGTCACGATTTGCACGCAAAATATCGATCCGTTGCACGAACAGGCTGGGTCCAAGCGCGTCATCCATATGCACGGCGAAATCGGCAAGGTGCGTTGCCATGATTGCGGCGATGTCACGATGGCGGACGGGGCGCTCAGCGTGACGCTCGGTTGCGGCGCATGCGGGCGGATTGGCGGTTTGCGGCCGCACGTAGTGTGGTTCGGCGAGATGCCGCTGGAGATGGATGCGATCTACGACGCGCTCGCGGCCGCCGATCTGTTCGTGTCGATCGGTACGTCGGGCGCGGTTTATCCTGCCGCGGGTTTCGTATCTGCTGCACGCGCAGCAGGCATGCCGACGATGGAAATCAACCTCGAACCGTCGGACAACGCGCACATGTTCGATGCGGCGCGTTATGGCAAGGCCACCGAACAGGTGCCGGGCTGGGTTGCCGAGCTGATCGCTGGGAACGCGGACTAGGCGG
The DNA here is from genome assembly GCA_937967725.1 of uncultured Alphaproteobacteria bacterium. Classification (GTDB taxonomy): domain Bacteria; phylum Pseudomonadota; class Alphaproteobacteria; order Caulobacterales; family Aquidulcibacteraceae; genus Vitreimonas. The sequence goes on from CALBSY010000200.1 coordinate 3,772, forward strand.
GTCGGGTTTTCCGGCATAGGTATGGAACCAGCAGCGAGGGAGCGACGCGCAATGTTGGGACGCTTGGCGGCGGCAGCCGCTGTGATCGCGCTGGCGGGTTGCGCCGGCATGGAGTCCGCCGGTCGCAACGCCCGCACGTCCGCGCCGACGCAGGTTGCCTCTCGCCCAGCGCCGCCGCCAGCGGCGACGACGCCCGCTCCCGCAGCGACGCCGGCGCCAGCCCAAGCCGCGCCGCCGGCCGCGGTTGCCGCCAGAATGGCCG
>CALBSY010000201.1 GCA_937967725.1 uncultured Alphaproteobacteria bacterium
GTTCGCCATTCTCTCCGGCGGCCAATCGGCCGAAGACGGTTTGAGCAGCTTGAGCGCCGAAATCGCGCGCCTGCGCGATGCGCCGGTAAGCCAGGCCGAACTCGACGAAGCCAAGAACGAGATTGTCACCGAAACGATCCAGGGGCGCGAAACCGCCTACGGCCGCGCGTTCGAACTGGCGGACTCCGTCATCCGCTACGGCGACGCCGCCTACGCCGACCGCATCCTGGCGGCGATCCAACGCACGACGGCGGCCGACGTGCAGCGCGTGGCGCGCTCTATCCTCAACGATCAGCGCCGCGTCGTCGTGCGCTATCTGCCTGAGCAGGATGGCGTCACCGGCGACACGATCGAAACCGCCGCGACCATCCAGGCGCGCTCGCTCGATATCGCGCAGTCGGACATTCCGTTGTTCACGCTAGCCCCTGAGGGCGAGCGTGAAGCGCCCCCGGCCGCCGGCACGCCGGTCAACGCGCGCATCCCGGCCACCTCGGAGCGCACGCTGGCGAACGGCCTGCGGGTGATCGTAGCGCCCAACCGTGCGCTGCCGCTGATCAGCGCCGACCTGCGCGTCGCCTCTGGCGGCAGCGCCGATCCCGCCGGCCGCGCTGGCCTCGCGTCGATGACCGCGGATTTGCTCACGCGCGGCACCACCAACCGCAGCGCCACCGAGATCGCCAGCGCCATCGAGTCGCTCGGCGCCAGCATCGGCGCCGGTTCGAGCGTGGATTCGTCCACTGTCTCGCTGCAGACGCGCTCGGACCGTGTCGACGAGGCTTTCACAGTCATGGCCGACGTGGCGCGCAACCCGGCGTTCGCATCGGAAGAGCTCGACCGCGCCCGCCAGCAGGCGCTTGATGGCCTGCAAGTATCGCTGAGCCAGCCGGGCTCGATCGCCGGCCTCGCTATGACGCGCGCGCTTTACGGCGAGACGCCGTACGGCGCGGTGGCGTCCGAGCGCAGTCTGAGCGCTATCACCACCGAGGACATGGCTGGCTTCCACGGCGCGCACTGGCGTCCGGATAACGGCGTCTTGGTGATCGCGGGCGATGTTTCCGCCGAGCAGGGCTTTGCCTTGGCCGAGCGGTACTTCGGTGATTGGGCCAATCCGCCCGGCGAGCGTCCGGCGCCGCCCAACGCCAACGCCTATGCGCCCGAGCCGCGGACCATCGTGATCGACCTGCCGCAAACCGGACAAGCCGCGGTGACGATGGGCCTGCGCGGCGTTTCGCGCACCGATCCCGACTACTTCCCGCTTTTGGTCGCCAACAACGTGTTGGGCGGCGGCTACTCGGCGCGGCTCAACACCGAAATCCGCATTCGCCGCGGCCTCTCCTACGGCGCCGGATCCAGCATGCAATCGCGGCTGGCGCCCGGGCCGATCGTCGCTTCGGCGCAAACGCGCAACGACGCGGCGGTGCAGGTTTACGAACTCATGGCCGCCGAGATCGATCGCATCGGCGATGAGGCCGCGCCCGAAGCCGAACTCACCGCGCGCAAGGCGGTGTTGATCGGTTCGTTCGGCCGGAGCGTCGAGACGACGTCGGGTCTGGCCGGACAAATCTCGGCCCTGGCGTTGTTCGGGCTGCCGCCCGAGCGGCTCAATACCTACGTCTCCGACATCACCGCGGTGACGCCGGAGCAGGCGCGCGCCGCCGCGGCGCGCTACTACGAGCCGGCCCGCGCCGACGTCGTCGTGGTGGGCGACGCCCAGCATTTCTTCGACGGGCTGCGCCGCGTGCGGCGCAACGCCGAGCGCATTCCGGCGTCGGAGCTGAACTTGGACGACGAGTCGCTGCGTTAAAGACGGTCCCCAGCGTCGCGCCCCGCGGCGTGACGCTGGGGTGCGACTCAGTTAATCTGGGGTGCTTGATCGCCTCGAATTTCATCCGTGTCGTGGCTACGGCGCTCGTGCTCAGCACACTGTCCTTCGCCGCAGGCGTGGCCGGAGACCTGACGCCGGCTGACGGGCCTACTTCCGGGGTCCCCGGCGTCCTCCGCCTGCCCCCAGAAATTCCGGCTTACGCGCCCCGTGCAGCGCCGCTGCCGCCACTGTTATCCACAGCCTCGGCGGAAGCTTTGCCGGTGCGCCGCGTACGCGCGGTGCGCGCTGAAGCGATTGCACCGTCCGAATCGCTCGAAGGCGCGCCGCCGGTCGAGAAGCCCGCGCCGGTGCAGTCGCTGCCTTCAGCCAAGCCGAAGGACGATCCAGATCATGCGCCGAAAGACGAGAAACGGCGCAAGAATAGCTAAAAAATGCGGCTTTGCCGCAACACTGGCGCCGGACGCCTGCAACACGGCCAAAAAAGCGCCCCGTTCGCAGCGCTCTTCTCCCCAACCATGAGCCAATCCACCGGGCCGAGTCTGACAGGGCGGGGCGCTGCGGCGTTCGCCGCTGCGCTCGCCATTTCAGCGCCCGGGCTGGCCGAGGCTCAGCAACAGCCGGCATCGCCGCCGGTGCAAGGTCTTTACCAAACCTCCTCCGGCGCTACTCGCTACGCCACGCCTGACGGTGCGGTGCGTTTCGTGTTCGACCGCCGCTCCGGGGGCCGCGTCGCGTTGGTGCGCTTCGAAGGCGACCCGGAAGTGCATGTGCTGCGCCCCGCAATGGCCGCCGGCGGCGGCGAAATCGACCGCACCGAAGACGGCGACGTCAGGCTGAGGGTGACGCAACACGGCGGCATCATCGTTTACACGCGCACGCTGCGCACCGGTGCGCCGGCTTCGGAGGAGGAGCGCGTTGCGCCGCTGACGCCGGAAGCGATTGCCTTCGCCGAGATGCAGTCGCGCTTCCGTCAGCTGCAAGCGCAGGCGCGCCGCCGCGTGGGCCAGACCGTCACCTTCGCTGTTCCCGCGCAAATGTCGGCGCCGGCGGCGGGCGTTGTGGTCGACGCCGCCGAGCGCGCAGCCGAAGGCCTCGCCGCCGCGCCGATGACTACCGTGCGGCGCGTCACCATCGTATTTGGCGCAACCCCGCGCGCGGTGTTGCGCGGCGATCATCTGATCATCCAGGTCGCGCCACAGATGGGCTACGCCGGGCGGCCCTCATCCAGCGCCATCCGCAATGTGGTGACGGGCCAAGTGCAAGGGCCCGAGCAATAGGCTCAGGTCGGCGTCCAGTCGCTTGGCGCCAATTCAAATCCGGAAAACTCAAATCCAGGCGCGACGACACAGCTGACGAGCGTCCACGCGCCGACGCTTTCCGCCGCCTGCCAGGCGTTGGCCGGAACAACGATCTGCGGACGTTCGCCGGCGGCGATGTCGGCGCCCAGCATCCAGTCCTCGCCGCCGACGGAAAGCTTTAGCGGCGCGCCGGCATGCCAGAGCCAGATTTCGCTCGCATCGACGCGGTGCCAATGCGAGCGCTCGCCGGCCTGCAGTAGAAAATAGATCGCGGTCGAGCGTGCGCGGCCAGCGCCGTCCTGGTCGTCGCGAAAAGTCTCGACGTAATGCCCGCCCTCCGGATGCGGCTGCATGCCGAGCGTCGCGATAATCGCCTCCGGCGTCATCCCTTGAAATTGTCCTTGCGCTTGCGCAGATCGGCGAACGCTTCCCAAGCCGCGACGTTGGGCACGATTTGCGGCGCGCGCAGGAAGGGATTGGTTGCTTTCTCCTGGCGCAGCTTCATCGGCACAGTGGGCTTGCCGGCCGCGCGCAGGCGCTCGATTTCCGCCGCGCGCGTTCGCAGCGCTGAATTTTCGCCGTCGACGCTCAGTGCGAAGCGGGCGTTGGCTTGCGTGTACTCGTGCGCACAATAGAGCGTGAAATCCTCCGGCAGCGCGGCGATTTTCTGCAAGCTGGCCCACATCTGCTGGGGCGTGCCTTCGAACAGCCGCCCGCAGCCGAGCGCAAACAGCGCGTCGCCCACGAAGGCGACTGCGTCGGCATCGACCACATAGGCGATGTGTCCCAGCGTGTGTCCGCCCACATCGAGCACCCGCGCTGTGGCGCCGCCGAGTTCGACCGTATCGCCCTCGGCGACGATGCGGTCCGGCGCTTGGCCGATGCGTTCCACTTCAGCGGGCCCGGTAACGCGCGCGCCGGTCTTCGCCTTGATGGCGGCGTTGCCGCCAGCATGGTCGGGATGCCAATGCGTGTTCCAGATATCGGTGATGCGCCAGCCTTTGGCTTCGGCCTGCCGTAGGATCTCGTCCGCGTCCGGCGTGTCGATGGTCGCCGTTGCGTCGCTTTCGGGTTCATGCACGAGGAACCCATAATTGTCGCTGAGGCAGGGGAACTGATCGCCCTGAACCATGTCCGCGCTTAGCCCCGCCCGCCCATGCGCGCCCACGTCTTCGCCCTGCGCGAGGCCGTGCCCGAGGGAGTGAACCGGCGGATCCGCGAGGCGCAGCGCGAGCACGGGCCTGCGATCTCGAAAGCGGCGTCGGACGTGATCGTACCGTTCGGCGAGTTCGAGGAGGCGCT
>CALBSY010000202.1 GCA_937967725.1 uncultured Alphaproteobacteria bacterium
TCTGCAGCGCGGCCCGGTTGAGCAAAGCTGCCCGCCGCTCGATCAGCGCCGCGCGCGTGATCGCGGCGACGCTCTCGCGCGAGGTGCGCCGCGCGTACGGGTGATCCGGATAGAGCGCGTCGTCGAGCGCTTCATAAGCCAGATAACCTGCGTTGGTCTCGCGCATGCGGATGCCGACCAGCATCTGCCGCTTGATGCGCTCCAGCGGTTCGGCGTCGAAGCGCGGCTCGTGCAGCGCTAGGCGCGCCATCTCGAAAGCGGCGTCGGCGTTACGGCTAAGCGTAGCGAGCGACATGGCGACGCCATCCGAGCCCGCGCCGAAGCTGACCGACATGTTGAGTTCTTCGAGCCGCTCCTTGAAGGCGTTGGCGTCCATACCGCCGGCGCCTTCGGTCAACATGTCTGCCATCACGCCGGTGACGCCGGCGAGCGCGGCGGGCTCGATCGCCGAGCCGCCGCGCCAATAGGCGCGCAGCACCACGATTGGCACGGTGGAATCGGAAACCAGCCAAGCCTCGATGCCGCTAGGGGAGACGATGCGTTCAACATCGACGCCGTGTTGCGCGGCGGCGGATTCTGCGCGCGCCTGCGCATGAGCGGAAGCAGGCGCGAACAGGACCAGCGCCACCGCGAATGAGGCCAGCAGCGCCCTCATTCTTCGTCCTCCGGCGGCAGGAGCCAGCCAGTCACAGACGCGTCGAGGTCAAGCGTCTGGCGCGCCATGGCGAGCGCTTCGTCGCGGGTGACGGCGGCGATGTCGTCGCCCCAGGTGACGATGTCGTCGATCGATTCACCCTGCGCCAGTGATGCGCCATAGATGCGAGCCAAGCTTTCCTGACTGTCGCGTGCATAGATCGCGCCGGCGGCCAGCGAAGATTTGGCGCGCGCCAGCTCGGCTTCGGTGGGGCCGTCGCGCAAAAACGCCGCGATCACCGCGTCCGCCGCCGCTTCGACGCGCTCCAGTTCGACGCCCTCCGCGGGCGTGGCCCACACCGAGACGCTGCCGCCGCCGAGGCCGGACGAACTCGCGCGCGCGCCGGCGCTGACGGCGATGCGCTGCTCTTCCACGAGCGCGCGATAGAGCCGGCTGGTTTCCGAGCCGCCGAGAATTTCCATCGCCACATCGAGCGCGTGCGCCTGGCGGCCCTCGTCCGTGCCATAGCTGATGGCGCGGTAGAGACGCGAGAACGAGGGCTGACGCACCTTCTCATCGCGATGAGTAACGCGCATCGGTCCGACATTGGGCGGATCGCTGACCCAAGTGCGCGCCGGCAGATTGCGCGTGGGCCGCAGGCGGCCGTAATAACGCTCGGCCAACGGCCGCAGTTCGGCGGCGTCGACATCGCCGGCGACGACCAGGATGGCGTTGTTGGGCGCATACCAGGTCCGATAGAATTGCTCCGCGCTCTCGCGGTCGAGCGCGCGGATTTCGTGCAGCCAGCCGATGATCGGCGTGCCGTAAGGATGATGCGGCCACAACATCGCGCGCATGCGTTCGCCCAGCACCGCCCCCGGATTGTTGTCGATGCGCTGGCGGCGCTCCTCGCCAATCACGTCGCGCTCAGAGGCGAAGGTCTCGTCCGAGAAGCGCAGATTGCGCATCCGGTCTGCTTCCATGCGCATGACCATGTCGAGGCGGTCGCGCGCGATGCGCTCGTAATAGGCGGTGTAATCCCACGACGTGAACGCGTTCAGGTCGCCGCCATTGCGCGCGACGATGCGCGAGAACTCGCCCGGCGCGATTTCTCGCGTTCCCTTGAACATCAGATGCTCGAAGAAATGCGCGATGCCGGAGAGCCCGCGCGGCTCATCGGCGGCGCCGACGCGATACCAAACCATGTGCGTGACCACAGGTGCGCGCCGGTCGGTGATAACGACGACTTCGAGCCCATTGCGCAGCGTGAACGTCTCCGGCCGCGGCAATTCTTGCGCGCGCGCCGCTGCAGTCAGCGCAGCCAGCGCCAGACATGCTGCGAAGAAACGCGACGCCGCTAACCCCGCCCTCACTGCGCGGATCAGGTGCCTGGCAGCTTGAAGCCGCCGCGGTCGCGCTCAATCACCACCGGGCCGCCGCCGGTGGCGCGGCGAACCGACTCGAGGCGCTCGGCTTCGGCCTCAGCGTCCACGGGCGCGGGCGCTTGTTCGCCGCTGCCGCGGAAGATGAGCAGGCGATCGACGAAGTCGCGATTCCGGCGCACTACGCCTTGGCTTTCGTAGTCGATCGTGTCCCGAACATTCGGATCGACTGCATCGTCGCCCGCGTTCGCCACCAGCGAACGTTCGCCAGCCCGTGAGCCGACGGCGACATCGGTTCCGAACAACGCGGCGCGCGCTTCGGCGTCCGGCTCCAATTCTTGCGGGCGCGGCTCGCCCGGCCGCGGCGGACGCAAGCTGTATTCGGGCGGCAGTGTCAGCGGCGCCTGGCTCACGACGCGAAATTCGTCCGGCGCTGTTCTGGCGGCGCCAACGGCGCGCTGAAAGCTGGCGCACCCGCTCGCCGCCGTCGCCGCGGCAAGCATAGCCAACACCGTGATCGGTTTAGTCATCGGACGCCCATCTCCCTTGTTCGCGCCGTTCTAGCTGAGCTTGGGCGCTCCCGCCAAGCCGCCGCACCAGTCCACGGGATCGACCGTGAATGGGTCGGTTGTGGGGCGAATCCCACGTCTTTTCAGTCCCCGGAGCGGTTGGTCCGCCCGGCAAACCTGGCTCTGAGATGGGACCAGGTGGTGCCTTTGCCGGGCTCGGCCTCGGTAAAAAACAGCATATCGACCGCCAGCAGGATCGCCCCGACGGTAATCGCGGCATCGGCCACGTTGAACACCCAGGGGAACCAGAGCCCGTTGAAATCGAGGAAATCCGCCACCGCGCCGAAGCGGATGCGGTCAACCACGTTGCCGATGGCGCCGCCGATGACGAGACCCAGCGCAGCGGCGGTCAGTTTGCGCTCGGCGCCGCGCAGCCACCACAGGAAAACGCCTGAAATCACAAACGAAAGCGCCACCAATCCCCATCGCGCCAGATCTTCGTTGGCGCGCAGCAGGCCGAAGCTGACGCCGCGGTTCCACACCATCTGCAGATCGAAAAACGGAGTCAGCTCGATGAAGCGGCAGCCGACGCCGGCCTCGCGGCAGCCCGGCGGGCTGAATTGGAGCGGCCCCAGAACGATCCATTTGCTGATCTGATCCAGGACGAAAACGACCGCAGAGATAATAAGGCCGAAGCGAAGCATCGGCGGCTTATGGCGGGGCGGCGGGACCGGAGCAAGGCGATCTCGCCGGGTTGGCGCTTTGGCTTTGCCGCACTCGTGCGTCATGGTGCGCCCATGCGGCTGTTCGTCCTCCTGGCGTTTGTCGCGCTCGCAGCGCCAGCGCGCGCCGATCTGGTGCACGAGGCTGCCCTCGCCTATGCGCGCTATCAGAACGACGTCACTGAGATCATCCGCGCCGACATCGGCTCGGCGGAGGCGTTGGACGCGGCGCTGACGCGCGCGGCGCGGCACGATCCGGCGCAAGTCGCGCGCGGCTGGATCGCATACGGCGGGCTGGCCGCGGCGCAATCGCCGGCGTTCGTACGCGGCGTGCGCAGCCGCGTGCGCGCGGCGGGCCGCGCGCCGGTGATCCGGCAATTGCGCCGCGACATGACCTCTGCGCGCCGGCGTCCACCCGGATCGGACGAAGCGATTCAGCTCTTGCTCGCCTCGGCCGCCGCCGACAGCGCGCGCATGCGCGCGGCATCGCATCGCTATTCAGGCATCGGCGAGTCGCGGGACATGAGCGCATGGAGCAATGGCGACCGCAGCGCGCGCGACAGCGGATTGCGCGCGAGCGTGAACGGTGAGCGCGCGCTAGCGCCCGAACTTGCCGCCCGCATCACGATCGGTGCGTTGGAAGCAACGCCGATGACGGATTCCGGCGCGCTTGGCGGCGCACGCTTCTGGGACGCCGTCGCCGGACGCGATTCGCCCGAGCCCGCCAATTTGGACTGGCGGCTGGCGCGACGCGACATCGCCGACCGCATGCTGACCATTGGCGGACTGGTAATCGTCGGCGCCGCCGAAGAGCAAAGCGAGCGTGTCGCCGACGCGCTGGACGAACCGCGCACGCGCGAATGCCTGGCGCTGGAGCAGCTGCAATTCCGCCAATGCGCCTCGGTCGCGCACGATCCCGCAGAAGACGCGCACTGCCTCGCCCGGCACGGTCTCGCGGGACCGAGCCAGTGTTTCGCCGCGCTGGCAGCGGCGCCTTAGGCGCGCGCGGCGTCCCATTCGGCGACGGCTTCGGCGTCGCGCGGGGTGATGTCTGGATAGCGCGGCACGGCGGTGGCGGGATCGAAGTACTTCCAAGAGCGCGCACACTTCACGCCGCCGGCCTTCTCTACCGCGACCGCGACGCCGGGCGTTTCGCTGAGACGGAACGCCTCGGGCGGGCCTGCGCCGGCCTCAACGCTCACACCGCTGGTGATGCAAAGCTCCGCGAAGTCGATCGCCTGCAGCGAGGCGCGCAGGCTGTCGTCGGCGACCCATACGCGCGGGGCAGCCTCGAGCGCCGAGCCGATCTGCTTGTCGCGCCGCGCCACTTCCAGCGCGCCGGTGACGACCGCGCGCGCTTCGCGCAACCGCGCCATTTCTTCACCGGCGAAATCATCCTCCCAGCTTGCGGGCGTCTCCGGAAACAGCCGCAGATGCACGGAGGCTTGATCGGGGAAACGCGTCAGCCAGGCTTCCTCCGCCGTAAACGGCAGGATCGGCGCCAGCCACGCGGTGAGCCGCGAGAACGTTTCGTCGAGCGCGGTGCGGCAGGCGCGTCGGCGCAGGCTGGAAGGCGCGTCGCAATAGAGCGCGTCTTTGCGCACGTCGACATAGAAGGCCGAGAGATCGACGTTGCAGAATTCGACGATGGCGGAGAGCGCAGCGCGGAATTCGTAAGTCTCATAGCCCTCGCGCACGATGCGATCGAGTTCGTAGAGACGATGGAACAGCCAGCGTTCGAGCAGCGGCATGTCATGCGACACCGGCAGGCGTTCGTTTTCCTCGAATCCCTTTAGCGCGCCGAGCAGGTAGCGCAGCGTGTTGCGCAACTTGCGGTAACTCTCGCTCGATTGATCCATCATGATCTTCCCGAGCCGCAGATCGTCGCCGTAATCGGCG
>CALBSY010000203.1 GCA_937967725.1 uncultured Alphaproteobacteria bacterium
CTGCGCTGGTCAAGGACCTGCGCGAAAGGACCGGCGCCGGCATGATGGACTGCAAGAAGGCGCTGGAAGCCAATGACGGGAATGTCGAGGCGTCGGTCGACTGGCTGCGCGCCAAGGGCCTGTCAAAGGCGGCCAAGAAGGCCGATCGGGCCGCCGCCGAAGGCATCGTCGCTATCGCGATGGCCGCGAATGAAGGCGCTGTCATTGAGCTCAACTCGGAAACGGATTTCGTTGCCCGCAATGCCGATTTCCAAAAGGCGGCCGGCGCGTTCGCGAAGCTCGCGCTCAAAAGCAGCGATCACGCGTCGTTGCTTGAGGCGACGTACGAGGGAGAGAGAGTCTCCGACGCTGTGACCCAGTTGATCGCGACGATCGGCGAAAACATCACGTTGCGCCGTTCGGCCAAGGTTGGCGTAGAAAACGGCGTTGTAGCTGCTTACGTCCACTCCAAGGTCGACGGCGCCGATCATCTCGGACGCATCGCGGTCTTGGTGGCGCTTGAGTCCACGGGCGACAAGGCCGCGCTGGAAAGCTTCGGCAAGAAGGTGGCGATGCACATTGCATCGGCCAATCCGCTTGCCCTGAGCGAAGCGGAAATTCCCGCCGAACGCGTCGAACGCGAGAAGGCAGTGCTGAACGAGCAAATTAAGGAAGACCCGAAGGCGCAGGGCAAGCCGCCGCAAGTGATCGAGAAGATGCTCGAAGGCCGCTTGCGCAAGTTCTTCGAAGAGTCCGTGCTCACGAAGCAGGCGTTTGTTCTGAATCCGGATCAAACCGTCGAGGCCGCAATCAAGGACGCAGAAAAGGCCGCCGGCGCCCCCGTGAAGCTAAAGAGCTTCGTGCGCTTCGCCGTAGGCGAGGGCGTTGAAAAGAAGGCGGACGATTTCGCGGCCGAAGTGGCCTCGATGACCAAGCAATCCTGACGCCGGGAACCGCCGCCGTTTGGCTTTGCGCCAACGGCGGCGAAGGCGTTATGGTGGGCAAACCCCGGATGGTCGCCGATGAGCCTTGCCGAAATGCCTCAGCCTGAAGCTGCGCGCCGTTACAGGCGCGTTTTGCTCAAGATTTCCGGTGAAGCGCTGATGGGCGAGGGCCAATACGGCATCGACCAGGCTGTTTGCGAGCGCATGGCCCAGGAAGTGCTCCAGGCGCAGCAGGCAGGCGCCGAGATCTGCCTGGTCATCGGTGGCGGCAACATTTTCCGCGGCATGCAGGGCGCGGCCAAAGGTATGGAGCGGGCCAGCGCCGACTACATGGGCATGTTGGCGACGGTGATGAACGCGCTCGCCATGCAGAACGCGATCGAAGCCGCCGGTGGGCAGGCACGCGTTCTCTCTGCTATCCCGATGGTCACAGTGTGCGAGCCCTACATTCGCCGCCGCGCCATGCGCCATATGGAGAAGGGGCGCATCGTGATTTTCGCCGCCGGGACAGGCAATCCGTTCTTCACGACGGATACGGCGGCGGCGCTGCGCGCTGCGGAGATGGGGTGCGACGCACTGCTCAAAGGCACGCAAGTCGACGGCGTTTATTCGGCCGATCCGAAGAAGGACAAAAGCGCGACGCGCTACGACAAGCTGAGCTACCACGAAGTCCTAGCGCGCGATCTAAAAGTGATGGACGCATCCGCCATCAGTCTGATGCGCGACAATTCGATCCCCATCGTGGTGTTCTCGATCCATAAGCGCGGCGCGTTGGCCGATGTTTTAGCCGGGCGCGGCGTGTGCACGACTATCAGCGACTAGGAAGAGAGAGATGGCTCAACCAGCGGCCTTCAAGTTGGAGGATTATAAGAAGCGCATGGATGGCGCGATTACGGCGCTTCAACATGAATACTCCGGTCTTCGAACCGGACGCGCGACGGCGTCATTGCTCGATCCGGTGCATGTCGAGGCTTACGGAACCAATTCCCCGCTCAATCAGGTTGCGGGGGTAACCGTCCCGGAGCCGCGCATGATCATGGTTCAGGTGTGGGATAAGGCAGTCGTTTCCGCCGTCGACAAGGCGATCCGTAGCGCCAACCTCGGGCTGAATCCGATCGTTGACGGGCAGACGCTACGCGTTCCGATCCCCCCGCTTACTGGCGAACGCCGCGCCGAACTTGCCAAAGTTGCGGGCAAGTACGCCGAACAGCAGCGCGTCGCCATTCGCAATGTGCGCCGCGACGCGATGGAGCATCTCAAGAAGCTCGAGAAAGATCACGTCATCAGCCAAGACGAGCACAAGAAGCACAATGACGAAGTGCAGAAGATCACCGACGACCATGTGAAGAAGGTCGACGAGATGCTCCGGCACAAGGAAGAGGAGATCATGCAGGTCTAGCGCCTGCGATCCCACACTCATGGCGCAGCCTGCCCCTACCTCCGCGCCGGCGCCCGCGCCCCGCCACATCGCCATCATCATGGACGGCAATGGCCGCTGGGCGCGCTTGCGCTCGCGCCCGCGCACGTTTGGACACGCTGAAGGCGTCGAGGCGCTGCGCCGCACTGTCGAGGCCGCCGGCGAACTTGGTGTTGCGTATCTGACCGTATTCGGCTTTTCGACGGAAAACTGGCGGCGGCCTGCTGAAGAGGTCAACGCGCTGTTCGACCTGCTGCGGCTCTCTGTGGCGCGCGATCTCGAGCGCCTGGTGCAGGAAGGCGTTCGGGTGCGCGTGATCGGCGA
>CALBSY010000204.1 GCA_937967725.1 uncultured Alphaproteobacteria bacterium
ACGCGACCGATCCTGCCGTGCTTGTGATCTTCCCGGAAATGGAGCCGCACGCCGACCCGCCGGAAATCACTACGGCGTGCTGGGATATTCTCCGCAAAGACCCGCGTGAAGTAATGTGCGCATCGGCGCGCATGGTGGTGAAGCGCAAGCATGCGGCGCGTCCCACGGTGCTCGCGTGTACGCTGTTGCCCTACGATCCCCAATTCGAACTAGGAGAGACGCTGCGTGAAGCGGCGGGCCCGGTGCCGCTCAATCACAAATATTGCGCCAGTTTTTGTGTGCTTGGCGGCGCCAGCTGCGGCGCCGCCAAGAGCTAACGCTTCGCGGCGATCAGGATCACCGGCTCGATCTGATGATCCTCGAGTGCGGCGACGTAGTTGCCGAACTTGTCGCGAGAGTTCTCGCCAGTGAGCAATTGCAGCCCCACAGGCGGCGGCGCTTCACCGCGCTCTGACTTGGCCGCCTGCTCCTTGAAGTATTCGCGCGCGAAGTCGCGCACGTTGTCTTCTTTTTCGATGCGGAAGCCGGCGGCCTCCAGCAATTCGCGCGTTTGGCTGACGCTCTTGAGGAAGCTCGTCCGCTCGGTTTCCGCCCATGGGACGGGATAGCGCATGCCCGGAGTTGGTCCTTTCATGACGTCGAACACGCAGAGCCAAGCGCCCGGCCGCAGTACGCGCGCCAGTTCGGCGTAGAACGCCGCGCGGTCCTCGACGTTCATGGCGACATGGAAGGTTATCGCGGCGTCGAATGCGCTCGCCTCGAACGGCAGCGCGAGCACACTGGCGGCTTCGAAAGTGCAATCCTCCGAAAGGCCGGTCCGCCGGGTCAGGTCGCGGGCGATCTCAATGTATTCCGGCGTGAGATCGACGCCGGTGACGCGGCACTTGTAGCTCTGGGCGAGGTAGCGGGCCGTGCCGCCAATGCCGCAGCCCGCGTCGAGCACGCGCATGCCGGGCTCGAGCGGCATGAGTTTGAGCGCACGCTCGGTCGTGATGCGTCCGGCGGTGTGGAACTCGTCCACCGGAGCGAGCTGATCCAATGTCGGTGCATCTGGGTTGGCGCCCGCCGCTTTCAGGGCAGCGAAAATAGCGTCAGCTCGCTTGCCGATCCCGTAATGCGCGGCGACGGACGTTTCGAGTTGCGTGGCGCCAGAGGCGCGTGCGTTCGTGTTCATTCGCTCCTCCCTTAGGCGGGAGAACGCTATGCCGGCCGCAGCGCCGTTGCAAACCGTGCGAATTACTTACGCTGACGCGCCTTGCGGGCGGCGTATTTGAGATCGCGGCGCGCTTTTTGTTCGAACGCCAGGATTTCTGCGGCTTCTTCTTCTTCCTTGCGCTTGCGCTCTGCTTCGATTGCCACCAGGCGCGCGGCTTCCGCTTCGGCCTTGGCCTTTTCTTCGGCCGCCAGCTTGCGCTCCAACTTTTCCATTTCGACACGCTCGCGCCGCTTGCGCTCGGCTTCGGCTCGCTTTTCCTCACGCGCCTTGGCGGCGGCGGCGCGCTCTTCGGCGATTTTGGGATCGACTTGCGGCTTGTTCTTGAACTTCTCCAACATCGCCTTCTTGGCGGCTTGGGCGGCTTCGAGGCGTTCGTTGTGGTTCTGGAAGCTCATTACTCGTCCTTCAGGGCGCGCGCGGCGCGCTCAGGTGTGGCAGCGGCTGTGAAGATTGGGACGCCTTACATAGCGCCCTGCGCGCAAGGCTCAAGCCCTAAGGCGTTGCGTTTCCGCAAGGGCTACTTGCGGCGCGCCTTGACGGTAAGGGTTTTGGCGATTTCCGCAGCCAGCTTGCGCGCCACGGCGTCCTTGGCCATGCGCGGCCAGATGTCGGCGTTCGACTTGGTGATCAGCATCACCTGATTGTCATCGCCCCCCATGACGTCGCCGGACACGTCGTTGGCCACGATCCAGTCGCAGCCTTTCTTGGCGATCTTGACGCGGGCGTTCGCCTCCACGTCGTCGGTCTCGGCGGCGAAACCAATCACGAGTTTGGGACGGCCCTTTTTCATTTTGGCGAGCGTCGCGAGGATGTCGGGGTTCTCTTCCAGTGCGATCGGCGGCGCGGCCTCGGCTTTGTCTTTCTTGATCTTGCTCGAACTAGGCCGGGTCGGGCGCCAATCGGCGACGGCTGCGACCATAACGGCGACGTCCAGCGGTAACGCGGCCTGCACCGCCTTCAGCATGTCGAGCGCGCTTTCGACGCGTACGAGCCCCACGCCTGCTGGCGGTGAAAGATTGGTCGGTCCGGAGACCAGCGTTACGTCGGCGCCCAGATCAGCCAACGCGCCGGCAATAGCGTAGCCTTGCTTGCCGCTGGAGCGGTTGGAGATGAATCGAACCGGATCGATCGCTTCGATCGTCGGCCCGGCGGTCACGAGCGCGCGTTTGCCCTTGAGCGGCCGGTCGCTAAGCAAGGCCAATGCGGCGTCGCGAATTTCGTCGGGTTCAGCCATGCGGCCAAGACCAGCCTCGCCGCGCTCGGCCATCTCGCCAGCGTTGGGGCCGATGAAGCGAACGCCATCGGCTTGCAGCGACGCCAGGTTGCGCTGCGTGGCGGCGTGCCTCCACATGTGTGGGTTCATCGCCGGCGCCATCAGCACTGGTTTGTCGGTTGCGAGCAACACCGCGGAGGCGAGATCGTTGGCGAGGCCGCTCGCGGTCTTCGCCATAAAGTTCGCCGTCGCGGGCGCGACGATGATGAGATCGCACTCGCGCGCCAGCCGAATGTGCCCGACGTCGAACTCCTGCGCGTGATCAAATAGGTCGGTGAACACGCGTTCGCCCGCCAGCGCGCCCGCAGCTAGCGGCGTGACGAAGCGCTGCGCAGCCTCAGTCATCACCACGCGCACGGACACGCCGCGCTCCTTCAGCCGCCGGATAAGATCGAGGCTCTTATAGGCGGCGATGCCGCCGCCGATGACGAGGAGTACGCGCTTCTCGCTCATGGCGTGGCGGGCTCCTCCTCGTCGGCTTCCGCTGCCGCGCCGGCTTCCAACTCGTCCTGCGCTTGCTGCACGGCGGGCGGGATCGGCGCCGTTGCCGACGGCGCGGTCGCGGGCGGTGCTAGCTGTTCGATACGCGCAGGCTCTTGGCGCGGTTGCGCGGGCGGAGCGGACCGGCGTCCGCCGGCGGTGAGCACGAGCGCCAGCACCGCGCCAGCCAGAATGCCGAGCCAGAACGCCGGCATCTGGTACCATTTACGATCCTCGCGCGGCGCGTCCTCGCTCACCTTGCGCGCCGCTGCTTCAACCGCCGCCAGCGTGTGCGGCAACCGGCGCAGCGCCTGAAACCCGAGCGCGGCTTCATCGATGGCGCGCTTGGCCACGGCGTCAGCGCCCAGTTCGCGCTGCACCCAGCGCTCCACGATCGGGCGTGAAGCGGCCCACATATCGTGTTTCGGATCGAGCGCGCGCGCCACGCCTTCAACCTGAACCATGGTCTTTTGCAACAACACCAGTTCGGGGCGGAGGTGCATGCCGAACATATGGGTGACGTCGAACAGCTGCAGGAGGAGGCGGCTCATGGAAATGCTTTCGGCGGTCTTGCCGAAAATCGGCTCGCCGATCGCGCGCAGCGCCTGCGCGAACTCTTCGACCGTGAATTTCTCCGGCACGTAGCCGGCTTCCTGGTGCACTTCGGCGACGCGCCTGTAATCACGGCGCAGGAAGCCGTAGAGAATCTCGGCGAGGTAACGGCGCTCCTTGTGGCCGATGCGGCCCATGATGCCGAAGTCGACAATCCAGAGCTTGCCGTCCTTGCCGTAGATGAGATTGCCCTCATGCATGTCGGCGTGGAAGAGGCCGTAGTCGAGCGCCGCGGCGAGGAAGCCGCGCGTGATAGCGATCGCAAGTTCACTGCGGTCCGCGCCGGTTTTGTCGAGCGCTTTGAAGTCCGTGAGCGGAACGCCCTCGATCCAGTCGAGCGTCATCACGCGTTTGGACGAGCGCGTCCAATCGATTTCCGGCACCGTGAGGTAGCCGTCTTTTTCCGCCACTTCGCGGAACTCGGCGGCGGCGCCGGCTTCGAGCCGAAGGTCGAGTTCGCGCTCCATCGCTTGCGCGACGGTGTCGATGAATTGCACGGGCTCAAGCCGGCGCGACCGTGGCGAGAACACTTCAATTGCCTGCGCCAGGAAGCGCAATGCGCCCATCTCTTTCGCCAGCTTTCGCTCGATGCGCGGACGCAGCACCTTGATCGCCACCACACCCTGGCGCGGCACGATGGCTTGATGCACTTGCGCGATCGAAGCGGCGGCCATGGCCTCGGAAATGCCAGCGAACAATTCCTCGGTGCCGCCCAACTCGGCGTTGATGGTGTCGAGCGCGACGGTGCGCGAAAACGGCGGCAAACGGTCCTTCAACCGGCCCAGCTCCTGCGCAACGGTGACGCCGATCATATCAGGGCGAGTGGCGAGGAATTGGCCGACCTTCACGTAGGCGGGCCCGAGCCGCTCCAGCGCTTTAGCCAAGCGTTCACCAACCGAACGCCCGCGGCGGCGTTTGGTGATGACGCGCATCAGAGTGTGCGCGGCCTGTAAGTAGACCGGATACCGGTCGTAGTATTCTTCGGGCAACAACACGTCGTAGCGCGCGAGCGTCACCGCCACGCGCGCCAAACGCCAGCTATGTCCGATCCAAGAGAACACTAAACCGCCCAACCCCAATGTAGCGCGCAGACGCCGCCGGCCATGTTCCTGTATCCGGCGCGCGCGAAACCCGCCTCACGGATCATAGTCAAGAAAGCTTCCTGATCCGGAAACCGGCGGATGGATTCGACCAGATATCGGTAAGAATCCGCGTCATTTGCGAGCAATTTCCCCAGCGCCGGGATCGCATTAAACGAATAGAAATCATAAGCCGGCTCCAGTCCGCCGACGGCGAGGCGCGAGAATTCGAGGCAGTAGAAGCGTCCGCCCGGTTTCAGCACGCGCTTAGCCTCGCGCAGAACCGTGGCGATGTCGGTGCAATTCCGGATGCCGAAGCCGATCATGTAGGCGTCGGCAACATGGTCATCGACTGGTAAATGCTCGGCGTCGCCCTCGTGCCAGGCGAGCCCGCCATCGCCGCGCGCGCGACCGGCCTCAAGCATTTCGGCGTTGATGTCGATGACGTGGATTTCGGGTGGTTCAAGCCCGCGCCGCGCCGCGGCCTTGTCGCCGAGCTTCTTCAGCCGGCGCGCGATGTCGCCGGTGCCGCCGGCGACATCGAGGATCAGTTCGCCCGGCTGCGGGTTAAGCTTCGCCGCTGCAGCGTCCTTCCAGAGGCGGTGCATGCCGCCGGACATGGCGTCGTTCATCAGGTCGTATTTGTTGGCGACGCTGTCGAACACGGCGCGGACGCGGCTGGCCTTTTCGGCTTTCGGCACGTCCTGGAACCCGAAAGAAGCGGTATCCTCGTTCATCGGGGCGGACCATAGCGGCGCGCCCATGGCGGGGCTATATCGGACACCCATGCTTTCCCGTTTGTTTTCCGACATTTCGCCGCATGCCTGAATTGCCGGAAGTCGAAACCGTGCGGCGCGGACTGGCGCCGGCGCTGGTGGGCAGGCGTATTGCTCGGGCGCGCACCAAGCGCGCGGATTTGCGCTTTCCGTTTCCGCCGCGTTTTGCCGCGCGCTTGTCCGGCCGCCGCGTCGACGCGCTGGAGCGGCGCGCCAAGTATCTCCTCGCGCATTTGGATGACGGCGCGGTCTGGATCACGCATCTTGGCATGACCGGG
The DNA here is from genome assembly GCA_937967725.1 of uncultured Alphaproteobacteria bacterium. Taxonomy (GTDB): domain Bacteria; phylum Pseudomonadota; class Alphaproteobacteria; order Caulobacterales; family Aquidulcibacteraceae; genus Vitreimonas. The sequence goes on from CALBSY010000204.1 coordinate 5,715, forward strand.
CGCTGGGCCATTCTCGGCGCGAAGCGCCAACCGGGCGATTTTCATTATGCCGAGCCGACGGAGCCCGCGCACAAGCAAG
>CALBSY010000205.1 GCA_937967725.1 uncultured Alphaproteobacteria bacterium
ACGCATTCTATATTTGGATTTTGATGAATTCCTCGCGTCGCCCGAGCGCGCCACGCGCGCCATTTGCTTGCATTTTGGTCTTAATTGCGGCGAGGAATTCATCATGTCGGTCGGCAATAGCCCGGCGCTTCGGCGTTATTCAAAGGCGCCTGATCGCCCCTTCACGCCGCAACTGCGCGCCGAAATTCTGGCTGAGTCGCGCAAACGCAACGCCGAACAGATCAACCGCGGCCTGCTGTGGCTAGAACACATGGGCCGGGTCCATCCGGTCGCGGCCGCGGCGCTCTCAGCCTGACCACTTGCGGGTCAAATTCTGACGGACGATCTCTAGCCGCATCCTGTTGACCCAATTCATGTTGTCGCCTTCGAGCGCGCTGACTTCGCCCAGTTCGAACAGCATCGCCCGCTCCTGTTCGTCCGGAATGCGGCTTTCGATGAAAGTGAGCGACACCAACCGTTGGCCGGATCGCACAGGGGCGACCTCGTGCAGCGTTGTGGACGGATAGAGTATGGCGTTGCCCGCCGCCGCCTTCAGCGGCAACGCCCGAACTCCGAGATGGATCACCAGTTCGCCGCCTTCGTAACTGCGCGGATCGGACAAGAACACCGTGCATGAAATATCGGAGCGCAAGGCGCCTTCGGGCAACGGCAAGAAGGCTGCGTCCGCGTGCGGTCCGTACTTCATCCCCGGCTCGTAACGGGCGAGCAGCGGTGTCGCGTAGCGGCGGGGAAAACAAAAATCCTGAAACTCACGCGAGCGGTCAAAGCCGTCGGAAACGATTTTGGCCGACTCCGCATAACCGGTGTCCTGCGCATCGGCCTGTAGGTTCCGTTTCTGGCTGAAGCCAGCATTCGATGCGCGGCCGTCGACGAACTTCATCGACTGCGAGAGCGCGCTTAGTCGAGCCACCTCGGCGGCGCTCAGCAGGTTCTTGATCTCAAGGAACATGGCGTTCCCTAGCTCTCCGCGCTGAGCGCGGCAATCCCGGGGTCAAGCCGCCCCCTCCTCTCCTGGCAACAGGTCCGCCAAGTAGGCGCGCAACTCCGCCAAAGAGGTGGCGTAATGGCGCCATCGACCTGAGGAGCGCTGATAAAGCGGCTGACGCACCTGCCACACGCTCGCCGTCTTCACACTACTCTCCGCGGCGTGGAACGAGAGCAATCGATCGTCCCACTCCAGCCCGCAGAACGTCAGCAGAGGCGTCAGCGCCTCCCGCGGCGCACGCACGAACGCGTCGTAATCGAACTCGTAAATGTCTGCGCCAACAATCTGCTTCCAATGCGCCATGAGCCGCCGCTGCTCGCGGTAAAAGTGGCCGGTGTCCATGAGATCGAGCGCATAGGCCATGCCGTGATCGAGATGAAGGAAGAAGGCCGAGATACAGTTGTCGAGCGGTTGCCGCACGGTGTGGATGATCTTCGCCTCCGGAAACAGGGTCTTGATCAAACCGACGTAAAGAAAATTGTCCGGGCGCTTATCCGTGATGATACCGGCCTCAGGGAACGCGCGCGCGATGGCGCCGCGATAGCGCTGCTCAAGAGCATCGAGTTTCGCTGGCGACGCCTGCGCCATTGCTTGAGGAAACAGCGCCAGGTCGCTCGCCACCAGCATGGGCAGAAAAGCCAGCTCGCCGCCGGCGGTGACGCGGGGATGGGCGCCGAGCACTTGCTCGATCAGCGTCGATCCGGAGCGAAACATGCCGCAAATGAAGATGGGCGCCTGGCCCTCCGCGACACGGCTGCGGCGCGGCGCGCTTGGGAATGCGGCGATGATGTCGTCGATGAAGCGTTCATGGCGGCGTCGGTCGTACACGGCGGCGCCTGGCGGGACGCTGGCGCGGCTTTGCCGGTTCGCCTCCGTGTAGGCCGCGAAAGCGTCGTCGTAGCGTTCGATTGCGTCGAGCGCGCGCCCGAGCGCAAAGCCGAGGCTCGCCCTGTCGCCCGCGCCGACGTCCGCGCGCACCAGCGCATCCCTCAGCAGCCCGATGCGCGGATCGGCGGGGTCGGTGAAGGCATGCGCATTGGCGCTGCGCGCCAACGCCTCCCAATGATGCGGATCCGCCTCCAGGATGCGCGCATACAGAGCTGCCGCCGCTGCACGCCGGCCGCGGTCCTCCTCCAGGTTGGCTAGGTTGAGCAGCGCCGGCGTGTAGCGCGGGTTCAGCCTCAGTGCTTCAGCCAGCTCACGCTCCGCCGCCGCGTCCCGACGCAGATCCTCAGCGTAGATGACGGCGCGGTTGAGCCGCGCCTCCTCGGGTCCTCTGACGCCGGCGTCGATCGCACGCTGATACGAGACCAGCGCATCCTGAGGCCGCCCCAGCCGCCGTTGCAGCCAAGCCAGATTGAACCAGCTGTCAGCCAGCTGCGGCGCAACCGCCAGCACCTGGCGGTACGCCGTCTCCGCTTCGGCGAAGCGTCCGGCTTGGCGAAGCGCCCCCGCCTGACGCAACAGGTCCTGGAGATTTAGTCCCGCGGGCATGAGACCGCCTCAGTACCACCGCGGCCCGCGCCCCGACAAAGCGTCACGCACAAAAAAGGCGGCGGGCCGAAGCCCGCCGCCAATCTTGTCGTCGGTCGGCGACTTAGAAGTCGACCGTGGCGCCGACGAAGATCCATCTTCCGAGCGAGTCGTACACTTGCGGGAAGGTGTTGCCGTTGCCGGAACCGGCCCCGACGTTGCCGCCGATCGGCGGATCGTTGTCGAGGACGTTGTTTACGCCGAAGCGCAAGCGGGTGTTGTCGTAAACGTCCCAGGTGCCGGCGATGTCGAAATAGTTCTCGGCATCCCAGTGCGCGTCGAGCTGGGTCGACGCTGCGGTCGCGTTAAGCCCGGTCGATCTGTCGCCTTCCCCATAGTAGCGACACGTGCCGTTGAGCTCGAGGTTCCACGGCGTCTCCCAGCTCACGCGGAAGCGGTGACGCCACTCTGGGTTTGGCGTGCCGCAAACCGACATGGCAAGGCCGACGCAATCGTACGGCGCGAAGCCAGCGCCCGGATCCGTGGTCAAGTTCTCTAGCCAGGTGCCGACCAGTTGGAAGCCCAGCCCGCCCATGGCGCCAACGTCCATGCTGTAGTTCGCCGTAATGTCGACGCCCGAAGTCTGCAAACCACCGATATTGGTGTTGAGATCTTCGACAACGCCCGCGCCGATCCACAACTGCCCGTTCGGATTGCGGGTGATGCGGGCGCACGAGGCCGCGTCGCCATTGAAGTAGCAAGCGTCCAGCGTGTTGGCCGCTCCCGTCGTGCTGACCAGGTTCGACACGTCGATGTCGAAATAGTCAACCGAGAGGACGAACCCTGGCACGAAGCTCGGCGTGAACACGAAGCCGATCGTGTAGGTGTCAGCAACTTCCGGCGTCAGCAACGTGTTGCCGCCGAAGAGCCCGTTGTACTGACCAGCCGGGATGTCCAGCGCCCCGCTTGTCGACTGAGCGAGAGTCACTTGGTGGGTGCCGGCGCCGATGCAGCTGGC
>CALBSY010000206.1 GCA_937967725.1 uncultured Alphaproteobacteria bacterium
CTCAATGAGCTTCCAGGCCTTGCCGGTTTGAGCGATCCGGTGATCGCCATCCTGGGCGCGCTCTCGCTATTTCTCATTCCGTCCGGGCGCGGCGAAGGCGAGGCGCTGATGAATTGGCGCGCGGCCGAGCGCATTCACTGGGGCATCGTCATTCTGTTCGGCGGCGGGCTTGCCCTCGCCGCCGGCATGGAATCGACTGGCCTTGCGCAATGGATCGGCGATTGGATCGGCGGCCTCGACGGACTTTCAACCCTCACGCTGATCGCCATTCTTGTCGTGGTCACCATTCTGGTCTCCGAACTCGCCAGCAATGTCGCAACGCTGACGTCCATGCTGCCCGTACTCGCCGCCGTCGCCGCCGCAACCGACGCGCCGCTGCTGCCGCTCGCCTTTCCGGTGGCGATCGCGGCCAGCTTCGCGTTCATGCTCCCTGTCGCCACGGCGCCCAACGCCATCGCCTATTCGTCGGGCGTGGTGACGCTCAAGCGCATGCTCGCTGTCGGCATCGGCCTCAACATTGCCGCCGCAATTCTGATTATCACGACCGCAGCGATGTAGACGCTTGCTTCGCGCACGGCCTGCGCCAATCTTGGCGTCAGGAGATATGCCATGGGCAAGCGCAGCCAAGCCGACGCGGAAGCGGCGATCCGCGTATTGATCGAATGGGCCGGCGACGATCCCGATCGTGAAGGCTTGTTGGAAACGCCTGCACGCGTCGCCCGCGCTTACAAAGAATTGTTCGCCGGCTACGACGACGATCCCCGCGCCTATCTCGAAAAGACCTTCGAAGAAGTCGGCGGTTACGACGAATTGGTGGTTCTCAGGGACATCCGCGTCGTGAGTTTCTGCGAACATCACATGCTGCCCTTCATCGGCAAGGCGCATGTCGGCTATCTGCCGACCAACAGAGTCGTCGGCATCTCCAAGTTGTCGCGCGTGGTCAACGCATTCGCGCGGCGCCTGCAAATTCAAGAAAAGCTCACCGCCGAGATCGCCGAGGCGATCAACGACATTCTACAGCCGCAGGGCGTCGGCGTGATGATCGAATCCGAGCACTCCTGCATGACCATGCGCGGCGTGAACACGCCAGGCTCGAATCTGGTCACGTCGCGCCTCATGGGCGTCATCCGCGACGATCCGCGCACGCGGGAGGAGTTTCTGCGCCTAGCGCGCGGCGACTAGCCGGCGGCGGGATAGGTTGCGAACACCGAGCGCCCGCCATCGCGGTGAAATGCGATCACTTGATAGGCGTCATTCCCTACACCCGGCGCCTCCATCCCAGGCGATCCGATCGGCATGCCGGGCACAGCAAGACCGCGAATGTGGACGGGTCTTTCCGTCAGCAGGCGTAGAATGTCAGCCGCGGGCACATGGCCCTCGATCGTGTAGCCCTCGACCTCCGCCGTGTGGCACGAGGCAAGATCGGCGGGGACGCCGAGACGGCGCTTCACCGATTGCATGTCCGGATCATTCGTCAGCGTCGTTGCAAAGCGCCCGCTGCGTTGCATGAGCACATTCCACGCGCCGCAACAACCGCAGCCTGCGTCACGCCGAATCGCCATCGCGTAGACACGGTTTGTCTGCGCACAAGCAATGTTGGGCAAACCAAACGCGGCCGCGCCTGCCAAAACAACGCGCCGGTTGCAGATCGTCCTCACATCTTACTCCGTTCGTACACCAGTCGTTCGGCACTATCCCAAAACGCCTTTGGCAAATCGAGACCTGAGAGCCGTTTCAGCTCCTGCGCGAGCGTCGGCGAAGTCACGTTGATCTCGATCAGCTTGCCGGCGATGACATCCAGCCCGGCAAACACAATCCCTTCGCGATTCAGCAGCGGCGCGACGGCCGCCGCAATGGCGCGATCGGCATCGTCGAGTTCGCCCGCCACGGCCTGCCCGCCGACATGAAGATTGGCGCGGAAGTCTCCCTGTTTCGGCATTCGCTTCAACGCGGCGAAGGGCTCGCCACCGAGCACGAACACGCGCTTGTCGCCGCCGCTCACCGCGGGAAGGAACTCCTGCGCTAAAATCGGCTCCCGCCCCGACGCCTCGATGAACGCCGCCGCCTTGGCGCGAAAGTCCGCGGCGCCGCTTTCCAATTTGATCACGCCGTCGCCGCCCATCAGGTAAAGCACTTTCAGCACAACCTGATCGAAGCGCCGTGCGAACGCCTCGAGGGCGTCTAGATCACGCCCCACCCAAGTTTTTGGCGTGAGCCCCGGGAACTGCAGGATCGACATCTTCTCGGAGATGTTGCGGATGCCGCGCGGCGGATTGATCACTAGCGCTTTTGTGAGTTCCAGCAGATACGTGTTGGTCACGTAGGCCATGTCGAACGGCGGATCCTGCCGCACCAGCACGACATCGAAGTCATCGGCTGGCCGCACCACTTCTTCCAGCGTTTCGTAGTGTTTCGCTTCATTGAGGCATACCGAAACCCGTCGCGTGCGCGCCTTGATCGCCCCGGTTTCATAAAAAAGGTCGCCAGGCGTAAACCACCACACCTCGTGTCCGCGCGCCTGCGCTTCCACCATCAGCGCGAGCGACGTGTCGTGGTTCACGATCATCTTTTCGATCGGATCCATCTGCACGGCGATACGCATCAATCCCCTCGCCAGGCCGGCGCCGGCTTGTTGACCACGCCGTCAAAATAAAACGCTTCAGGCTGGGCGCGGATATAGGCGAGCAATGCGTGATCTAGCCCCGCCATGGCCACGAAGAAGCGCTCGTCCAGATCGTTGAACTCAATCTCGGCCTCGTCCAGCACGTCTTCCCTTTGCGCGCGCTCACGCGAGGGAGGGGCAGGAAAGCGGGCCGCCGCTTCGCGCAGGATGGCGGCGAGATCGGCGCGCCCAATCGCTTCAAGTCCCTCAAGCGCCTCGGGCCAGACCATACCCGTCGAGTTGTAGAAGAACTGATCGTGCCCGCCATTGCAGACTTCGGAATGGTGCCACAACACGGCCCAGACCAAGCGCTGGGGCCAAGAGAACGGTGCGAGGCTTTCCTCGTAGCGCGCATAGTCGGCATAGAAATCAGATGTCCACCAGACCGGATCGATCACGGCCATCGGATCATCGCCTGCGATCACGCCATCGTCGATCACGACGCGCGTCGGCGGCCACTCCTCCTCGCTCATCCGGCTTTGGCCTTGGCCCCGCTGACACGCGCGCCGCGCAACTGCTCAGCGATCATAAACGCGAGATCGAGCGCCTGTGCGCCATTGAGCCGCGGATCGCAGTGCGTGTGATAGCGGCTGGAGAGATCCTCTTCCGTCAACGCCGCTGCGCCGCCTATACATTCGGTGACCTGCTGGCCGGTCATTTCCACGTGGACGCCGCCCGGATACGCGCCCTCAGCAGGGACAACGTTCATGAAGCTGCGCACTTCCGAAAGAATGCGATCGAACGGCCGCGTCGTATATCCCGACGCCGTCTTCAATGTGTTGCCGTGCCTCGGATCGCACGGCGACACGACCG
>CALBSY010000207.1 GCA_937967725.1 uncultured Alphaproteobacteria bacterium
GAGGCCATCTCTGTGCCCGCCGCGGCGGACCTGTGGATGCACGCTGGCGCAGGGCGCGATCTGCCGCGTTTGCGATTGCTCGGACAGGCTGCTGGAGATCGTGCAGCGGCTTCAGCCAAGCGGTTGCCCCGCGATGGACGCTTGATGGAGGCGGCGCGCGGCGAACTTACCGTAACGCGCGACTTAGCCATCGCGCTGACAGTCACCGCGCTGGCCTTGGGTGGGCTCGTGCTGATCGTGGCGTTCAAGCTCTATCAAGCCGGCCGGCGAGCGTGGCTGCGGATGCAGGACGACGATTACGGCGCCGAGCTTGTCGATATGGGCGCCAGCAATTGGCGCCCGCTCTGACGGCTACGCCCTGAACAGCGAAAGCACGGCCTGCGGCTCGACGTTGGCGATCGGCGCGGCGCCCGCAGCTTCCAGCCCCTGCCGAACTTGCAACGCTAACAGGCGAGCGGCGTCGGTATCGATGTCAGCGCGCACCCCTGCGCCTTCCACGGCGCCGAGGAAGCCTTGGTGCGCCTCAAGCGCGCGCACAGATTCGAGCAGGCGGCTCATGGCGTCCTGCAGATTGTCGAGCGACCGCTGAACCGCGTTGGGAAGCGCCGGATCAGCGGCGGACGCGTTCGCGGAGATAGCAATAACTTCGCCACCAAGACGTAGGTCAGCGCCTTCAATCAGAACGGGCGCACTCCCCGGCTCAGCCTGAACCGCGAGCTGTTCACCGGCGGCGACACGACCGCCGCGCTCAAGCGCCGCCTCAAGCCGCTGCGTAAAATTCGAGAGAGCAGCGTCGAGATCCGCTTGGTTGCCTTCGCCGCGAGCGACCGCCTGCGCTTTCAGCAGCATCGCCATCGCCTCGTGCCCAAGCGCAAGAGCCTCGCGCACCTGCGCGATACCGGCGCGCACGCTTTCGCGCGCGCCCGCCAGAGCCGCGCCGCTCAATTCAACCCGGTCGCCCTGTTGACTTTGCTCGCGCCGCTCAGCCGCGGGAGACTGACGCGAGAAGCGGGAGTCGACGCCGAGCGCGTTGGCGCCCGCCGATCCTGGGACGATGCTCGAAACCATAAATGCGCTCCTTCGGATCGCGCGTCCGTTGCATCGGACGCGCGGCGCGCTTCGCCGCAGGCGTGAAAGAAGCGTAAATGCGTTAACGAAACGTTAACGCTCGCGGTCCCGAAACAATTATTTTTACGCTTTGTTTACCGCGATAGCCGCACACTGAACCAAATTGGTTATCGAGCTTCGCGCCTGCGTGGGCGGAAGCTGTCTGGGGTTTGCTAGTTAGAGAGGGCGCCGCGGGGAGACGAAGCAGCCCGGCGGAATCATCGATGCTCGGTCGCCGGCGCAAGACACCTACGGAAGAGACACCTGTCGCGTCCCTGGCCGGATTGGCGGGGGCGGGCGCAGCGTTCGCGGTCGCGGGACCACGGTGCGCGCGAGCTGCTGCGTGATGGTGCTGGCGCCGCTGACCACCCGGCCACGGGCCGCCCACTGTCCGAGCGCGCGGGCCACGGCCAACGGGTCGACGCCGGGGTGCCAACGG
>CALBSY010000208.1 GCA_937967725.1 uncultured Alphaproteobacteria bacterium
TCGGATTGGGCGGAATGATGTTCAGTAATTGCTCCGTCAGCGAAATGGCGGTCGACGTTTCGCGCGGTTCAGCGCCTGCAATGTCGACGCCCACGCCGGGCTGCAGCACAACGCCGAGCGCGATGCCGATCGTCACAGCAAACACGGAGGTGAGTAGGTAGAGAAATACGGCCTTCACGCCGATCGACCCGAGCCGCCGCAAGTCGCCCATCGCGGCAACGCCAGCGACCAGAGTGAGAAACACGAGCGGCACTACAATCATACGGATCAGGCGCACGAACACATCGCCGATCCATTTGATCTGCTCAGCGGCAGGTCCCCAGAAGTATCCCGCGACCGCACCCAGAACGACGGCGAGCAGAATGCGCTTCCAAAGCGTTGTGCCGAACCACCAGGAAAACAATCCGCCGCGCCGCTTTGGCGTCTTCTCCTGGGTCTGTTCAGTCATGCCTCGTTGCTCCCCGCATCGCCCAGACCGCCGCTACTGCGCCAAGCACCATTGCTCTCGCGCAAAACGGTAGGCGCCCTGTTATGGGGCGGGACCAGTTCGGATCAAACCGAAACTTTGGGCGCGCAAGCACGCCGGCCGGCGGCGTTCGCGCGAAGTCTTGGACATTGGCATGTCGGTCTGAGGGGTGCGGATGGTGCGGCCTGCGTGACTCGAACACGCGACCTACGCATTACGAATGCGCCGCTCTACCGGCTGAGCTAAGGCGGCCCCGGCGTCACGGAGCCTGGGGCCCCGAACGGAGGGCGGTTTCCTACGCGGCTGGCGGCTTGAGGGCAAGGCCGCTAGCCGCCGCTTGTGCCGGGCGCGGGTTGCAGCCACGGTCGCGCCCGCATGGCCCACCCCGGCCCCCTCGCCCGCGCGCGCAATGTCGCCGACCTGCGCCTGCTGGCGCGGGCGCGGCTGCCAAAGATGGTGTTCGATTATATTGACGGCGGCGCGGACGACGAATTGGCGCTGCGGCGCAACGAGGCGCGGCTGCGGGACATCGAACTTGTGTGGGACGCGCTAGTTGATGTGTCCGAGATCGACACGTCGACGACGATCATGGGCGTAGCTTCGCGGTTGCCTTTTCTGATCGGTCCAACCGCCACGTCGAGACTCTTCCATCCACGCGGCGGCGAACGCGCCGTTGCGCGCGCGGCGCGGCGCGCAGGGCTGATCTATGCATGCTCGACACTCGCTTCGACCAGCGTAGAGGATCTTGCCGCAGTGAACGACGGGCCGAAATGGTTCCAAGTCTATGTTTGGAAAGACCGCGCCCTGGTCGCCGAAACGCTGCAGCGCGCCAAGGCCGCCGGCTTCACCGGCGCCATTCTCACGGTCGATGTGCCTGTCGCCGGCAATCGTGAACGTGACCATGCCAACGCGTTCACGATCCCGCCGAGGGTCAATCGGCGGACAGCGAGCCAAACATTGGCGCGGCCCGGCTATCTCTGGGACTTAATGACGACGCCGCACATCACGCCAGCGAACTTCGCGCACATCGAGATCGACGGCGGATTGATCGGCTTCATCAACGCGCAATTCGATCGCACTGTAACCTGGGACGATGCGCGCTGGTTGCGCGATCAGTGGGGCGGCACGTTCGCGATCAAAGGCCTGGCGACGCCGGACGATGCGCGGCGCGCCATCGGCGCCGGGGCCGACGCGGTCTGGGTGTCAAACCACGGCGGACGCCAGCTCGGCGTGGCGCCGGCCAGTATCGATACGCTGCCGCCGATTGCGGATGCGGTGCGAGGGGACGCCGAGATCATCTTCGACGGAGGGGTGCACCGCGGCAGCGACATCGCGGCAGCCTTGGCGCTAGGGGCTAATGCCGTGGCGATCGGCCGTGCCTATCTTTACGGGCTTGCCGCTGGCGGCGAGGCCGGCGTTTCGCGCGCGCTCGCCCTGCTGGAAGAAGAACTGCGCCGAACCATGGCGTTGCTCGGACGCACGTGCATAGCGGCGCTCACCAGCGATCTTGTCTTCAGGCGCTAGCTCGCGATGCGGTGCAGATCGCCATCGCGAATGTAGTCGATGCCGGCAATGGTGAG
>CALBSY010000209.1 GCA_937967725.1 uncultured Alphaproteobacteria bacterium
TCGCTACCGCTCCTTACTTCGTGATGTCGAAACCCTACGTGACGATGCGGCCGCGCGCGGCATCTTCCTGACTTCCGACGGACGCGCGCCTCCGGAAGGCGAGATTTTGCGTCAGCCGCTGCTGGCGCAAACGCTGCGCCGCTTGGCCCGTGACGGCGCCGACGAGTTCTATAGCGGCGCCATGGCGCGCGAGATTGCCGCGGACATGCAGGCGAACGGCGGCTGGATCACATACGACGATCTTGCCGGCGTGCCAGAACCGCGCGTCATGCGGCCCTTGGTTACGCAGTATCGCGGCTGGGATGTGTACACGCCGCCGCCTCCCGCGGGCGGCTACGCAGTGCTGATGGCGCAGGAGATGTTAGAGCGCTCGCCTCAGCAGCGCTTGGCCGCGGAGGGAACGCCACGCACCCGGCTGCTTTTGCGCGCCCTTCGCGCGGCGCACGCCTCGCGGCGCGACAACCCGATTGATGACCTCGCGTCGCCCTACCCAGAGGCGGAACAGCGCCTCACGCCGCGGCACGTGCGCCAACTGATGAACCGCCGCTACGGCGGCGAGACGACCCATTTCTCAGTGGTGGATGCCGGCGGCATGGCTGTTGCGGTGACGCAGAGCATCGATTCATACTTCGGCGCGCGCGTCGCGCACCCGACGCTCGGCTTTCTCTACAACAATTATATGCAGTCGTTGGAGCGCGAGGACCGCGACCATCCGTTCGCGCTCGGCCCGCGCACGCCGCCGTTTTCCTCCATGAGCGCGACCGTCGTGGCGCGGGACGGGCGCCCGCATCTTGTGTTGGGCAGCCCCGGCAGCGCGCGCATTATCTCGGCTGTCACGCAGGTTATCAGCCATTGGATCGACATCGAGGCTGGTATCGAGGCGGCTGTGTCGGCTGCGCGGGTTCATGTTGTGCCCTCGAACACGGCTTACTTGGAGCAACGCGACGTGGCGCATGATCTTCTCATCGGGCTGGGCCAGGACCGGTTCAGCTTGCGGCGCCAGAATTTCGGTTTGGTTGAAACCGGTCTCGACCCCTATTTCGGCGGCGTACACGCGATCGCGCGGGAGCAGGGAAGCTGGCGTGGCGCGGCCGACCCGCGCCGAGACGGCGCGGTCGGCTATAGCAGAGCAGGGGACGCGCAGAACCAGTGAAGCGCAAAATTGGCGCAGAACATCGATGCTAGGCGCAATCCAGCTCTTTACGCCGGCGAGACAGGCTGCCTATCCCGCCCGCGTATTGTCGGCCCGTTCTTGGAGACCATGCTGGCGCATGCGCCAAATCATATGGTCGAGACGATCCTGACCAAAAAACGGTTCGTCGTTGAACACGAACAGAGGCACGCCCCAATGACCGGCGCTCTTTTGCGCCGCGATGTTGGCGTCGATTTCCGCATCAATGTCGGCGGCATTCTCCTTCGCCTCCCGTTCGATCGCCTCGGCGTTAAGACCCGCATCGATGAGCGCGCGGGTGAGGTGATCGCCTTGGTGCCAGTCGTCGACTTCACCGGACCAGATCGCGTGCGCGGCGCGGCGCGCGAAAGCAAAGCCTTTGCCGGCGCGTTCGGCGAGCACGCCAAGGCGGCTGACCCGGAAGATGTACGGCTGCTCGGCCGCGACTTCGCCCGAGCCGATGTCCATGACAATCGGATCGGGGCGCGGCCAGCGATACGCAATGTTGTGCATCTGCGCGATGCGGAAGGTGTCGCGCAAAAGGTAGGGCGGCCACAGCGGATTCACACTTTTGAAAAAGCCCGGAATGCGGATAGCGATCGGGGTAACGATGCGCATGCGCGGCGCAATGTCGTAGCGCGTGATAAGTTGCTGGACCTGCGGCGCCGACAGATACGAGTAGGGGCTACGGAAGGAGAAGTAGTAGTCGAATGTCAGCGTCATCTGCCGCGCGCCCGCTCCGCCAGCGCCGCCACGGTCCTCGCCTCGTACACGTCCCGCTTCACCCCAGACGCGCACGATGGCCGCGCTCTGACGCAGGAATTCGCTCGACTCGCCGCCGCCGACAACCGCGTCCAATACTTTTTGGTCGGGCGCAGGCCACGCTAGCGGGCTGAGCGCTTCTGCCTCTTCCGCGTCCAAGCGCAACGCGCCGTTCAGGCTGGTTGGAATCAACGGCGCCAGTTCAAACAGACCGGAAATGGAGTAGGCGGCCGGTACATGCGCCTCGGTGGCGAGCAGGCAAGTCGAGAGATGCCCGCCGGCCGAGTGCCCGCTTGCGATCACTGGCGCGCCGGTTTCGCGATGGAGAACGGCGCAGGCCGCGCGCATTTGTTCGGCGATGTCGCCGACGCGTACGTGGGGGCAGAGGTCGTAGCTCGGGACGGCGACACTCACGCCCAATTGGTTCAATCCATGCGCTATGTGCGAAAAGAAGCTCTTGTCGAGCGCCTGCCAATAGCCGCCGTGAATGAACATTACGGCCGGTCCGGCGCCTGCCTCGAACAGATCGAACGTGTGGCGCTCGCCATCGCCGTAGCGGATCTCGCGCGGCGGCTTCAGTTTACGATAAGCGGCGCTGTCGCGCGCCCAGCTTTCGATGATCGCGGGATGCTCGGGCACGCGCGCACGGTTGTTATACTCCTTTTCCAGATCGAGGCTCATTCCTCGTCAGGAAAATCGAAGCCCGGCCATTTCGAGCCGTACAATTGATAGCCGAGGATGGTGTAGGTCTGCGCCACGTTCGGGTTGGCGCGGATCGACTCGGTGACGACCTTCTGGATCGTGTTGAGGTCCGGGTGCTCGATGCGCACGAGCAAATCCCATTCGCCCATAATCGAGTAAATATCCATGATCTGCGCATTCTCGTCGCGCAGCGCGTTGCCGACGCTTTCGGGCGTGGCGTCCTTCACGCGGACAAATACGAAAAGACTATGGTCGGCCATGAGACGTGCTCCTGACGCCGTTCTAGCGCGGGACAACCGCCGTTGTCTCTATTTCGATCAGCGCCGCGTCCTCGATCAGGGCGCTGACTTCGACCACGGCCATGGCCGGATAGGTCTTGCCCATCTTATCGCGCCAGATGGCGCCGATTTCGGCGAGTGACGCGAGGTAGGCGCGTTTGTCGGTGATGAACCAGGTCATGCGCGCGACGTGTTCGGGGCCGGCGCCCGCCTCGCGGAGCACCGCCAGCGTATTGTCGAGCGTCTGCGCGAACTGGCCGGCAAGCGTAGTCGCTTCGAACGCGCCTTCCGGCGTCCAGCCGATCTGGCCGGCGACGAAGATGAGCCGGCCTTCGGCCTCGATGCCGTTGGAATAGCCTTTAGGGCGCGGCCAGCCGGGTGGGTTGAGCGTCCTCATGCGCGCTCCTGGTATTGCGCCATCACCTTGCGCAGCGGCTCGGGCCAGGGTTCGGGCCCCATGCCGTCGAGATCGACATAGACGATGGTTTGCTCAAACCGCGCCACCGGATGTCCGCCGACGCTGGCTTCGTGCCTCAGCGTGCAGGAGGCGCCGCCGATCTCTTTGACGTGCAGCGTTTGCAGGAGCGTGTCGCCCATGCGGGCCGGGCGTCCGAACTGGGCGTCGAGCTTCACGGTCGGCACGCCTTTCCTGGCGTCGAGGTGCATCTGCTTGAACGAAAGGCCGAGCGCGGCGAACCAGTCCTCCACCATTTCGTTCACGAGCCCGAAGAAGCGCGGATAGAACATGAGCCCGGCCGCGTCGCAGTGTTCGAATCGGACGGTGATTTCGCGCGTAAACTTCATGGCGCGTCGCGTAGCTTGAAGCGCTGCAGCTTGCCGGTGTGCGTTTTCGGCAGCTCGGCGACGAACTCGACGGCGCGCGGATACTTGTAGGGCGCGATCGTCGCCTTCACGTGATCCTGCAGCGCGCGCGCATCGGCGCTTGAGCCGGGCTTGAGCACGACGAACGCCTTCACGATCTGGCCGCGCTCCTCATCCGGCGCGCCGACGACGGCGCATTCGGCGACAGCGTCGTGCGTGAGGAGGGCGTTTTCGACTTCCGGCGCGCCGATATTGTAGCCGGCGGAGATGATCATGTCGTCGGCGCGGGCGACGTACCGGTAATAGCCGTCCGCATCGCGGCGGTAGATGTCGCCGGTGACGTTCCAGCCATTGACGACGTAGTTCTTCTGCCGCTCGTCGGCGAGATAGCGGCAGCCCGTCGGCCCTTTGATTGCAAGGCGCCCCTGGCCTTCGCCTTCCAATGGCCGATCGTTTTCGTCGAGCAGCGCCGCTTCGTAACCCGGCACGGCCTTGCCGGTGCTGCCAGGGCGAATCTCATCGCCACGCGCGGAGATGAAAATGTGGATCATCTCCGTGGCGCCGATGCCATCGATGATGCGGATGCCGGTGCGCTCGAACCATTGGTCCGAAGTCGCGCGCGGCAGATGCTCGCCGGCGGACACGCACGTGTGCAGCGAGGCGAGCTTGCTCAGATCCTGCTTCATCAGCGCGCGATAGCCGGTGGGCGAGGTGAAGAGCGTCGTGGCCTTGTGCTGCGCGATCGTGTCGGCGAGCACGTCGAAACCGGGCTTGGGGCAGATCACCGTCGCGGCGCCGACGCTGGCGGGGAAGACGACACCCGCGCCAAGTCCGAATGTGAACGCCAACGGCGGCGTGCCGATGAACACGTCGATGGGTTTGGGCTGCAAAATGTGACGCGAAAAGGTTTCGGCCATAGCGGCGATGTCGCGATGAAAATGGACGCAGCCCTTGGGCGCGCCCGTCGTGCCGGACGTGAACGCGATCAGCGCTGGATCGTCGGCGGCGGTGGCGACTGGCTCGCACGCGCCGGGCGCGTTCGCGACGAGGTCATCCAGATCGTTGGTGTAGAGGATGTGCAGCGTGTCGAACTCGTGCCGCGCCTGTTCGAATTCTCCAGCCAGATGAGGGTCGATGATGACGTGTGTGACTTTGGCTTTGCGGATGATCACGGCAAGCTCTTGCGCGCGCAGCATCGGCATCGTTCCTACGGCGACGCCGCCGGCGCGAAACACGCCCCACCAAAGCGGTATCGACCATTGCGTGTTGGACGAGTGGATGAGCACGCGATTGCCCGGGACCAAGTCCAAATCGCGTTTGAGCACATGCGCGATGCGGCAGGCGTCGCGCAGCAGCGCATCGTAGGTGAGCGTCGTTGATGGTCCCAACACGGCGTTGCGCGAGCCGTGCCCTTTGGCGATCGCTTGATCCAGGATGCTGCTCGCATTGTATTGCGCAGGAAACTGCAGCTCCGGCAGCGTGAAACGCATCTCCGGCCAGTGCTCGCGTGGCGGGAGATTGTCGCGCACGAAAGTGTCGACGTGCCCGGTCATCTCAGTCTCCCTCGAAGACGGGTTTTTGTTTGTTGGCGAAGGCCTGATAGGCGCGCTCAAAATCCTTGGTCTGCATGCAAATGGCCTGCGCCTGCGCTTCGGCTTCGATCGCCTGTTCGAGGCTCATGTTCCATTCCATGTTGAGCTGGTTCTTGGTCATGGAATGCGCGAAAGCCGGACCGTGTGCGAGATCGCGCGCGAACGCTTGCGCTTCCGCAAGCGGCGTGTCGGTGAGCTTGTTGAAGAAGCCCCAGCGTTCGCCTTCTTCAGCGCTCATGCGGCGGCCGGTATAAAGCAGTTCGCTGGCGCGGCCGTGGCCGATGATGCGCGGCAGGATTGCGCACGCGCCCATGTCGCAACCGGCCAGGCCGACCCGGGTAAACAGGAACGCCGTCTTTGCGCTCGGCGCGGCAATGCGAATGTCGCTCGCCATGGCCAGGATAGCGCCAGCGCCGGCGCATACGCCCTCGACCGCGGCGACGATCGGCTGCGGGCAGGAACGCATCGCCTTGACCGTATCGCCGGTCAAGCGCGTGAAGCGCATCAGCTCCGGCATCGTCATCTTGGTGAGCGGAGCGATGATGTCGTGCACATCGCCGCCGGAGCAGAAATTGCCGCCTGCGCCGGCGATGACGACGGCGCGCACGTCTTCAGCGTAGACGAGGCGGCGGAACAGATCGCGCAATTCGGCGTAGCTTTCGAACGTCAGCGGATTCTTGCGCTCGGGCCGGTTGAGCGTGACGGTCGCGACGCGATCCGCGACGCTCCATTGGAAGTGCTGCGCGCGGTAATCCGCGGCTTTCCACGCATCGCCGATCATGCTGCGGCGCCTCCCTGTGTCAGCGTGCGGCTGACGGAGGCGCGCGCGCCGTCCAGCAGCCGCATTAGCGCTTGTTTGTCGGCTTGCGTCAGTTCACGCAAGAGCGTGTCGACGCGATCCGCGTGCGCCTTGGCCATGCGCTTGAATACGCTTTCGCCGCGCCGGGTCAATCGCACGCGTTGCACGCGGCGGTCATTTTCGTCCTGCTCGGTTTCGATCAGGCCGTCAGCCGAGAGGCGGGTGCGCAGTTGCGTGATGTTGCCGTTGGACACGAGCAGGTATCGGCTCACCTCGCCGAGCGTCAGCGCGCCGTGACGTTCAAGCGCGGCGAGAAAGTCAAAGCGCGCGATGCTGGAGTCGAACCGCGCGCGCATCAGCGCATCGACCTCGCGCTCGATCAGCCGTCCCGCGGAAAGCAGCCTAAGCGAAAGCCGCACTGAGTCCTGCGCGTTCATTCGCGCCGGCCCGCCAAGCGCTGCATCTGCTGATAGCCGGCGCGATACTGGACAGGCGAGGCGAGCCCGCTCCAGCCGAGTTCGGCGGCCGCGCGCAAGCTCCAGTTCGGATCCATCAAGTGCGGCCGCGCCAGCGCACAGAGGTCGGCTCGGCCAGCGGCGAGGATCGAGTTGACGTGATCGGGCTCGTAAATGT
>CALBSY010000210.1 GCA_937967725.1 uncultured Alphaproteobacteria bacterium
AGGTCCGCCGCGCCCGCATCATAGAGCGCAACGCAGTCCGTGACGTGCGCGTTCGCCGCTTAACGGATGCGGAGGAAGCGCAAATTCGCGAGGCTCTGCGCGGCGCGGAACGTGCGCTGGCCGAGAGTCAGGTCGAGCGTGAACGAGCTTTAGCTGCCGCGCGTGAAGCGCTGCGTGATGCGGAAGTGGACATCGCCGCGGCGCGTGCGGTCGAACGGCGCATGCCGGAGGTCCGCGCTGAGATTCGCGCCGCCCGCGCTGAAGTTGCGCGCGAGGCTGCAAGAGCCCGCGCCAGTGGCGACTTGAGACGCGCGGAAGACCTTGAACGAGCCGAACGCGCGCTCGAGGGCGCAGCGGACGAACGCTAGATCAACAACTCCATAGCCTTACCGGCCCTCGCGCAAGCGGGGGCCGTCTTGTTTTAGCTCAGCAGAATGATCGTCGCGAGGCCGAGGAACGCGAGGAATGCGACCACGTCGGTGACGAAGGTGACAAAAACCGAGGACGACACCGCCGGGTCGGCGCCGAAGCGCCGCAGCGCCAGCGGCACCAGAATGCCGGCGAGACCGGCGCAGGCGAACGTAATCACAACAGCCAGCGCGATCGCCAGCGCCAGCAGCTGATTGCTGAACCACAGCCAGACTACGAACGCCAAGACGACGGCGAAGATGAAGCCGTTCGCCACCGCCGTCAGGGTTTCGCGCAAAACGTAACGCGGCGCGTTGGACTCGGTGAGGTCGCGCGAAGCGATAGCGCGCACCGCCACTGCCAACGCCTGCGTCGCCGCATTGCCGCCGAGTGAGGCGACGATCGGCATCAGCACAGCCAGCGCCACCAGTTCCGCGATCGAGTCCTCGAATGCTCGGATCACCGTCGACGCCACAACCGCAGTGCCGAGATTGACGAGCAGCCACGGCGCCCGCGATCGCACTGAGCTGAACACGGTGTCGGTCTGCGCGGCGTCGCTGACGCCAGCGAGGGCCAGCAAATCTTCCTCACTCTCTTCGCTGATAACGTCGACAATATCGTCCACCGTCACCATGCCCGTGATCCGCCCGGCCTCGTCGACCACTGGCGCGGACGCCATGTGATATTTCTGGAATGTCTGCGCCACTTCCTCCTGGTCCATCTCCGGGCGGATTAGGATTAGCGGCGAACACATGATGTCGGTGAGCCGCGTCTCGCGCCGTGAGCGGATCAGGCTGGACACGCGCACCGCCCCGATCGGGCGCATGGCGGCGTCGACCACATAAATCTCAAAAAACTCGTCCGGCAGCTCAGCCGCCTCCACCCGCAGCCGATCGATCACGTTGCCGACATTGGCTCCCTCCGGCGCAGCGACGTACTCGCGCTGCATGAGCCGCCCGGCGGTCTCCTCGTCGAACGAAAGCGCTTCCTCGACCGCGAGGCGGGTGTCCTCGTCGGCGGCGGCGAGCACCTGCTCGAGTTGCTCTTCGTCGATATCGGCGGCGACCGCTGCTGCGTCGTCCGTGTCGAGCTGGCCCAGCGCCTTGCCGACATAATCGGCTGGCAATTCGGGCAGCACTTCCTCGCGCCGCTCCCACGACAGCTCCGCCAAGAATTCGGGCGGCAGTTCGCGTCCGATCAGCCGGGCGACGGTGAGCGCCGTCTCCAGCGGCACGTGTTCGACCACATCGGCAAGGTCCGGATGATCGAGCCCGCCCAGCAAACGCCGCAACAGCGGCGCGTCGTGATCTCCCGCCGCGCCGATGACGCTGGCGATGAATTGCGCATCTTCGGAAGGTGCTTGGCGTGTGGCTTCGGCGGCCGCCGGTTCGTCTTCGATGCTCATCGGCGCCGTCGCTTCTGTTGGAAATTGGGCAGCCCTTCCCAGAACGCCGCGGCGCGCCGGAGGTCAAGTCTTGATTGGCGTCACTCGTGGCGTCCGCATCAACCGGTACGCGGTGATTGCCGCGCCTTGCGCAGCGAAGGCTGGTGCGCTCGAGAGGACTCGAACCTCCACGGTGTTACCCGCTGCCACCTCAAGGCAGTGCGTCTACCAATTCCGCCACGAGCGCATCAGAGGGCGGGGCCGTAGCAGACCCGCCTCAAACGAACAAGGGCCGGGTATGCCCCCGGCCCTGCCCGATCAAATCTCGAAAGATCGATTATTGGCTATAGAGCTCCGAGATGTGGAGTTGCGCCGGCTGCAGCGAAGCGTTGCCGTAGGTGCCGACCCAAATGTCGTACTGGCCGCTTTGCGGGTTGTTGAAGCGGATCGCCGGGTTAAGGCCGCGGTTGCCGCCGTCATCGTCGCAGTACCACGAACCGTCGGGTGCGTTGACTACCAGCGTCGTGTCGGCGCTGGCGTTGACCGAGATGATCAGCGGCAGCGAACCCGAGCGCCAGTTCAAGCGCACGTCCGGCGCGTTGGCGATAAAGCCGCGGCAGGACGGGCTGATGCTGGAGGCGTTGATGTTGCCGCCAGACTGTAGGTTCACGACGTAAGGATCAGGCGTGAAGCCGCCCGAGAGCGCCGCCGTGCCATAGGTCGGGTTCAAGTTGTAATTCTGCGCCACGGCGCCGCTGGCGCTCAAAGCAACAAGCGCCGCGCCCGCGGCGAGGATGCGTGCGATAGGAGTCATGCAAGAAATCCCCAGAGTCACGCGTCGGCTCTGACGCGCAGACGATACTTTGGCGTCCCACGCCTGAGCCCAACATGAACAGAAGGATAAGGTTCGTCTACCCCCAATTGGGGGACGCCTCAGGCGGCGGCGTTAAATTCGTGGACATCTGCCGGTTCGGTGACGGAGATGCAGAGGCGGTCGCCCTGGATGGTGATCTCGCCCCGCGCGATCGGTTTGCCGTTGGCCAGGATCCAGAGCTGATCGGAGTCCTTGGTGTCCAGCGGAATCACCGCGCCGCGGCCCATGCGCAGCAATTGCTGCATCGGCATGCGGCAACGGCCGAGTACAACCGCGAGTTCAACGCTGACACGATGGACCTGGGTTTTGCTGGACACGGGGCCTTCCCATCTTCGATTCTCCTAGTCGAACCGGAAAGGGTTGCGGGCGCGTGAACGAAGCGGCGGTCGGATGGGCGGTGTCGCCTGGGCTGGTTGAGTACGAGCCCGCCGTCGCGGCGATGGAGGCGCGCGCGGCGGCGATCGCGGCGGGCGAGGCCGGCGAACTCGTTTGGCTCCTGGAACATCCCCCGCTCTACACCGCGGGCGTCAGCGCCAAGGAAGCCGATCTCATCGATGCTGACCGCTTTCCCGTGTTCAAGACCGGGCGCGGCGGCCAATTCACCTACCATGGCCCCGGCCAACGCGTGGCTTACGTGATGCTGGACTTGCGCCAACGTGGGCGCGACGTGACCAAATTCGTCGCCGATCTCGAGCGTTGGATCATCGGCGCGCTTGGCCAGTTCAATGTGAAGGGTGAAGTGCGCGAGGGCCGCGTCGGGGTGTGGGTGGAACGCAAGGGCCCTGGCTGGTCGCGCGAAGACAAAATCGCCGCGATTGGCGTGCGCTTGCGCAAGTGGGTCAGCTTCCACGGCATCGCTTTCAACGTCGAACCGGAGCTGGAACATTTCTCCGGCATCACGCCGTGCGGCATCTCGGGACCGCAATTCGGCGTCACCAGCCTCGTCGACCTTGGCCTGCCCGTGACAATGGCGGACGCCGATGCGGCGCTGCGCGCATCGTTCCATGACGTATTCGGTTCGACACGCGACACGCAACCTCCGGCTTAGGCCGCCTTTCGTATTTGCATCCACGCTCGACGCGGGCGACATCTTGCATGGGACGCAAGGGAGTCGCTGATGCAAACGCCTGCCGACAAGACCGCCACGCGCCTCACCCGTGAAGAATGGCTGCGGCGCCTGAAGATCGCCGATCCGCGCACCGCGCGCGAACAACGCGAGTCCGCGCGGCGCTTCGCACCACCCGCCGACCGCGTCGCCGTGCGGAACTAAGCCAACTCAATCATCACCTCGTCCGCCGCCACGCTGGCGCCGGCGGCGACGTTGACTTTGCTGATCACGCCGTCGCGTTCGGCGCGGATGATGTTCTGCATCTTCATCGCTTCGACTACAGCAACGCCTTCGCCCGCCTTCACTTCCTGACCCTGCTTGGCGTCCACCGAGATCACCAGACCCGGCATCGGAGAGACAATCAGCTTGGACGTATCCGCCTTCTGCTTCTCGGGAATGCGCTTGTAGAGTTCAGCCGCGCGCGGGCTGCAGACGATCGCCCGCGCCGTCACCCCGCGGGTGCGTAGTGTGTAACCCTCCGGCGCTGCTTTGATCTTCACCGCGAAGGGCTGGCCATCGAAATCACCGGAAATGATGCGCGCGCCCGGTCGCGCATCCGTATCGAGCCGATGCGTCTTGCCATCAACCGTCACGGAAGCGCCGCGCTGATCCAGCGCCACATCCACCGCGTGATGTCCTTTATCCAGGATCACGATCCAATCGCGCCGGTCGCCACCGCCGTTGAGCTTGCCGCTGGTCTCGGCAGAGCGCTTAGTGGTGAAGGCGCGCGCATACCCGGCGACGGCCAGCAACAGTTTTTCCTGGGTTTTGGTCGGCGCCGCGCCGTCGAAGCCATCCGGGAATTTCTCTTTGATGTACGCGGTCGTGAAGTCGCCCTTTCTAAAGTCCTTCTCCTCCATCACCGCGCCCAAAAACGGGATGTTGTCGGCGATACCGTCGATCAGGAAATTGTCCAGCGCCGCAGCCTGCGCGTCGATCGCCGCGATCCGGGTCGGCGCGTGCGTGATCAGTTTGGCGATCATCGGATCGTAGAACATCGAAATTTCATCGCCTTCGCGCACGCCGGTTTCGTTGCGAATGGCGACATCACCCTGCTTGCCTTCCTCAGGCGCGCGGTAGGTGCGCAGCCGGCCAATACTCGGCAGGAAGTTGCGATACGGGTCCTCGGCGTAGATGCGGCTCTCGATCGCCCAGCCCTTAATCTTCAAATCCTTTTGCTTGAACGCCAACTTTTCACCGGCGGCGACACGGATCATCTGCTCGACCAGATCGAGCCCGGTGATCATCTCGCTGACCGGATGCTCCACCTGCAGACGCGTATTCATCTCGAGAAAATAGAAGCTCTTGTCCGCGCCGCTTGCGACGAACTCCACCGTCCCGGCGCTATCGTAATTCACTGCCTGGGCCAGCGCGCAGGCTTGCTCGCCCATCGCCGCGCGCGTTTTCTCGTCGAGCAGCGGCGACGGCGCCTCCTCGATGACCTTCTGATTGCGGCGTTGGATCGAGCACTCGCGCTCAAACAGATGCACGACGTTGCCGTGCTTGTCGCCGAGCACTTGGATTTCGATGTGGCGCGGCGCAGTGACGAACTTCTCGATGAAGATGCGGTCGTCGCCGAAGGCGCCTTTGGCTTCGGCGCGAACGGCGGGAAAGCCCTCCTCCACGTCCTTGCGGTTGTAGGCGACGCGAATGCCTTTGCCGCCGCCGCCGGCCGAGGCCTTGATCATCACCGGATAGCCGATCTCCTCGGAGATTTCGACGGCGTGTTTTGTATCGGCGATCTCGCCGATGAAGCCGGGCACGCAGGAGACGCCGGCCTCGGCGGCGGTCTTCTTCGACTCGATCTTATCGCCCATCGCCCGGATCGCGTGCGGGTTGGGACCGATGAAGACGATCTTTTCCTGCGTCAGCCGGTCGGCGAACTCGGCCTTTTCGGAAAGGAAGCCGAAGCCAGGGTGGATCGCCTGCGCGCCGGTTTGCTTCGCCGCCGCCACGATCTTGTCGATGACCAGATAGCTCTCAGCCGCCGGCGCAGGACCGATGAACACGCCCTCGTCGGCCATCTCCACCGCGAGGCTGTCGCGATCGGCCTCGGAGAACACGATCGCTGTCTTGATGCCCATGCGGCGCGCGGTGCGGATGATGCGGACCGCCACTTCCCCGCGGTTGGCGATCAGAATCTTGTCGAACATGGGGGGCGCTCATACCGGCCTTTCATCGATCCGTCATCCTGTGACGCCTCGCCGCCGCCGCTTCAACGCACTAGGGTGCGTTCCATGAATCGGCGAGAGGTCATGATCGGCGGTGCGGCGCTTGCCGCCTGCGCGCCCGAAGCGAACGGCCAAGCTCAAGCGCCCGGTTTTCCGATCAGACGCGGGGTCAACCTGGGCGGCGCGCTTGAGGCGCCGAACGAAGGCGAGTGGGGCTACCGCATCGAAGCCGACCATCTGAGCGCTATCGCCGATGGCGGCTTTGACGGCGTGCGCCTGCCCGTCCGCTGGAGCGGACATACGCAGGGCGCGCGCTCCCGCATCGACCCTGCCTTGTTCGCGCGGGTCGACGAAGTCATCGGCCAGGCCATGGCGCGCGGCCTCCAAGTTCAGCTCGACATCCATCATTTTTGGCAATTGATGGACGATCCGCGCGCGCATGCGGGCCGCGTCGCCGAACTCTGGGACCAAATCGCGGAGCATTATCGCGCTGCGCCGCCGGGACTCATCTTCGAGCTCGTGAACGAGTTGAACGACCGCTATTGGACCGCCGAGCGAACCACTGCGCTCTATCGGGAAGCCATCGCCGTCATTCGCCGCACCAATCCCGAACGGCTGATCGTCGCCGGTCCGCCCGATTGGAATTCGATCAATGGATTGCGCGGCTGGACGCTGCCGCAAGACGATAACCTCGCGCTCACGGTTCACTATTACAGCCCGCACGAGTTCACGTATCAGGACGCCGAATGGGAAGACGACCCACCGAATTTCGGCCGCGAATGGGGCACCGCGGCGGATATCGCCCAGGTGCGCGCTC
>CALBSY010000211.1 GCA_937967725.1 uncultured Alphaproteobacteria bacterium
GCCCTGCTCCAACAGATTGAAGCCGCGATTCAGCAGGTCGCGAAGTTTCTCGAGATTAGCCATCACGATCTGGCGGCGGCGCTTTTTCAAGACGCCTTGTTCGCTCAGATAGCTGATTTCCCGTGTGACCGCCTCGCGCTGCGCCCCAATTGTCGCCGCCAGCTGTTCGTGCGTTGGCGCGCTGCGGATGACAACGCCTTCGTCGGTGTTGTCGCCGGAGCGCGCCAAGCGCAGCAATTCGGAATAGAGCCTGAATCGGACCTCGAGTGCGGCAAGTTCAAATAGGCGGTCGGTGAGCAATACGACGTTGCGCGCCAGCATAACGGCAATTTTCTTGGCGAATGCGGCGTTCCTGCGCATGAGCGCCTGGAACGCGTCCGCCGGGCAAACGGCGACATCTCCATCGGTCTCAGCGACGATTGTGAGCGTCCGGGGCGCGCCCGTGAGCGCCGCAATCTCACCGAAGTGCGCGCCGGTTCGCAGCTGCCGGATTGTCACCGTCTTGCCGAACGCGGTCGTCAGCTCGGCTCGGAATAGGCCTTCGATGGCAAAATAGACCTCGTCGCCCGGCTTGAGATGAGAAAGAACAACGTCGCTGGCCTTTACCGTCGCCCAAGTTAGCTCGGCGCCGAGCGCATCAAGCTCTTCGTCCGGCAGTTCGGAAAGAATATCGACCGCGCGCAATCGGCGCCGCCGTTCGTCGGTGTCCACCTTCGCCTCCCCGACGGTATTCTTGCCGGTTTTTTTGCCTTCCGGAAGGCCGGCCGGCTTGCTGCGTGTGCGAAAAATCACGTGGCGGCGGCGTCCAACTTTGTCTGTGATCGTTTCGGGAGGCCGTCATGTTGTCGCAAGACCTCGGATGCTGGATCGACGCCGCGTTTCAAGCGCGCGGCTGGGAGGATGCGCTGGATCACACCGCCAAGGAGCTGGGTGTTCGTTGTTTGGGTTTGATTTGGGAAGATGAGAGTTTGCCAAAGACCAGCCTAAGCGCCGGGGCGCCGGCCTGGTTCGCCGATGCCTGCCGCGAGATTCTCCGTGACCGTCACGCCGGATCTTCGGGCGAACGTTTGTTCGACAACGGCTGGAAAATATCTTGGCGCCGCCCCAATGGCGGTACGCCGTATTACGCGGCGCTGTTTGCGTTATCGGATGGCGCGTTCGAGAGCGCCACCTTTGAAGCCATCGCCGCGGTCGTGCGGGCCGCGGTGATAGCGCGCGCGCGAGTGACTGATATCGCGTCCGCATCGGCGCTCAAGGCCGCCGCGCTCGATCAGTCGCCCTGGGGTGCCGCGATCATCGACGCCGATCTGCGCGTTCTGGAGTTGAACGAGAGCGGCGCTGCAATCGTCCGCCGCGCCGACGGGTTCGCGGTGGTTCAGGGACGCATCACTTGCAGCCGTCGCGAGGATCAAGCCGCGTTGACGCAGGCTGTCGCGGCGACCTTGCGCGTACCGCCTGTTGGTATCGGCGCCATCGTTCGGGTTTCACGTCCAAACGGGGCTCAGCCCTATGTCGTGCGTCCGCTTGGCCCGCGAGGCAATGCGGCGGCCGCTGGGCGTTGCTTGCTCATGATCGTCGACCCAGATGAGGAGGCGCACTCTGCGCAAGAAATCTGGCGGGCCATGTTCGACCTGACGGACTGCGAGTTGGTTATCGCGGATGGGCTGGTTGCTGGCCGCAGGATCAACGACATCGCGTTGCAGCGCGGCGTTTCCGTTGAGACCGTGCGCAGCCAGACCAAACGCTTGTTCGAGCGATTGAACGTGTCGAGCCAGACGCAGGCCGCTGTTTTGCTGAGCCGCGCGGCGCCATTCCGCCCTGAGCGCCAAGCGGCGGTGATTCCAGGTCCCGTTCGGCGGCGCGCCACGGTGGCGTCGTGAAAAGGCGCCCTAACTGCTGGCCGCTCGGCGGCGCGCGCGCCGGCGCCGCCCCAGAGGCGCTGGCGCTTCGTGACTTTCGGCGCCAGTGTTTCCCCTCAGCGTGCTTACTTCGGGGGGAGTGACATGGCCAACGACATGTCCGGCAACCCGCCGGCGCCGCCGGTCCAATCGCAACAGCGCAAACAATTGCAGTGGGCCACCTCGCGCTCCGTTGG
>CALBSY010000212.1 GCA_937967725.1 uncultured Alphaproteobacteria bacterium
TCAAAGTGCGTAACCAGGCCGAACTCATGATCGGCAAACAGCGCCATGGTCCGATCGGGAAAGTGAAGCTCTTCTTTGACAACCGCAACACCAGATTCGGCAATCTCTCAGCCCGCTCCTAGGCCGCGCTTGGCGCGGCTGAAGGTCGATCACGCCGCCATCGTCGAGAACTGGCGCTTCTTCAAGCGCGCCGCGCCGAATGCCGCCGTGTCCGCCGTTGTGAAAGCCGACGGCTACGGCCTCGGCGCAATCGGCGCATCGCGCGCGCTGGCGCAGGCGGGCGCGCGCGTGTTCTTCACCGCCACCGGCGCCGAAGCGCTCGCCGTGCGCAAGGCGCTCGGCGAAGGCCCGCAGATCTTCGTGCTGAACGGCGCCACGCCGGAAGATGCGGAGGCTCTGCAAGGCGCCAAGCTGACCCCGGTGTTGAACTCGCTCGCGCAGATCAAAGCGTGGGATGCGCGCGGGCCGGCGGCGCTGCACATCGACACCGGCATGAACCGGCTGGGCGTCGGCCCCGAAGAATTGGCGCCGGCCATGGTGGCGCTGAAGGGCGCGACCCTGACGCTGGTGATGAGCCACCTCGCCTGCGCGTCGGACGTGAAGCACGAAAAGAACGCTGTTCAACTCAAGCGCTTCACCGACGCCGCCACACTCTTCCCGAAGGCGCCGCTCAGTCTCGCCTCCACCGGTGGCATCCTGATCGGCCCGGATTACCATTTCGATCTCGTGCGTCCCGGCATTGGCCTCTACGGCCATGGCGGCCTCGATGCGGACAATCCGCAACTATCCGCCGCTGCAACGATTGACGCGCCCATCCTGCAAGTGCGCGACGTGGAGGCGGGCGAAACGTTCGGTTACGGCGCCACATTCACAGCGCCCACAAAGATGCGCGCCGCCACCGTCGCGCTGGGTTACGCGGACGGCTACTTGCGGTCACTGAACGGACGCGGTTATGGCTTCCTCGCGGGCGCCAAGCGGCCGCTGTTGGGGCGGGTGTCGATGGATTTGGTCATCCTGGATGTAACGGGATGCGCGGAGGCGCAGCCAGGCGCGATGGTTGAATTCCTCGGCGCCAATGCGACGTTGGACGACATCGCCTCGCTCGCCGGCACGTTGCCGTACGAGATTCTCACCACATTCGCCGGCACAGTTCGCAAAACCGGGGCGCGCGCGTGAATCCGTTTGCAGCGATCGGCCGCGCCGTGCTCGCCATGTTGGCCGAGGTCGGGCGCTTCTCGGCGTTCACGGGACGCGCTGCGGCGACTTGTTTTTCGCCACCCGTGTTTGTCGGGCAGTTTGCGCGCCAGTGCGCGCAGATCGGCTATTTCTCGCTGCCGGTGGTTGGCGTCACCGCTGTGTTCATCGGCGCGGCGCTGGCGCTCAACATCTATGTCGGCGGCGCGCGCTTCAACGCCGAGCAATTCGTGCCCAATATCGTCGTGCTCGGCATTACGCGTGAGTTGGGGCCTGTGCTGGCGGGCTTGATGCTGGCGGGCCGCGTCAGCGCCGGCATCGCCGCCGAGATCGGCACCATGCGCGTGACCGAACAGATCGACGCCATGACGACGCTGTCGACCGATCCCTTCCGCTTCCTGATCGCGCCGCGCGTGCTGGCGGCCACGTTGACGCTGCCCATTCTTGTGCTGGTCGCCGACATTATCGGCGTGATGGGCGGCTACCTGGTTGCCGTGAACAGCCTCGACTTCAACGGCGCCACCTATTTGCGCAACACGTTCGAGTTCATGGAGCCTCAAGACGTGATCTTGGGCTTGGTGAAAGCCGCCGTGTTCGGCTTCATCATCGCCTCGGTTGGTTCGTATCAGGGCTATCACTCTAATGGCGGCGCGCTCGGCGTCGGCCGCGCCGCGCCGGGGGCAGTCGGCGGCGCGATCGGGCTTATCCTGGCGGTGAACTACCTGATCACTGCGTTCTTCGTGGAGTGAGCGAAATGACCGCAAAACTCCAACTCGTCGGCATCAGAAAAAAACTGCGTGGCCGGCAAGTGCTCGACGGCGTCGATATCGACGTGGCTGCGCGCCGGTCGCTGGTGATCATCGGCGGCTCAGGCGTCGGCAAATCGGTAACGCTGAAGTGTGCGCTCGGCTTGATGAAGCCCGACAGCGGCAAGGTCTTGGTCGATGGCGCCGACGTCACCAAAATGCCGCCCGAAGTGCGCCAGCGCGTGATGCGCAAGTTCGGCATGCTGTTCCAAGGCGGGGCGCTATTCGACTCCCTCACCGTCTGGGAGAACATCGCTTTCCGCTTGATCTATGCCGACGGCGTCAGCCGCGCGGAGGCGCGCGAACGTGCGGTTGAAACCATGCGCAAGGTGCGGCTCGCGCCCGAATTCGCCGATGTGCGGCCCATCGAACTCTCCGGCGGCATGCAGAAGCGCGCCGGCCTCGCTCGCGCCATCATCTCCAAGCCGGATGTTCTGTGTGTCGACGAACCCACGACCGGGCTCGATCCAATCACGGCCGACGCCATTAACGATCTCATCGTCGAGATGGTGAAGGAACTCGGCTGCGCCGCGGTTTCCATCACCCATGACATGGCCTCGGCGCGCAAGATCGCCGATGAGATCGCTATGCTCTATGCGGGCAAGATTGTCTGGCGCGGCCCAGCCGCTGCAATCGACAACAGCGGCAACGCCATGGTGGATCAGTTCGTTGCGGGCCGCGCCGAAGGGCCGATCCAGGCCGTAGTCTAAGTCCCGCCCAATCCCGCGCTGACGCGGAACATGTGCCCGTCAGGATGACGCAGATGAAATTCGCGGACGTTCCAGGGCTCATTTGTGGGCGGGAAAGTGACGATCATGCCGAGGTCGAGTGCGCGCTGATGCACCGCGTCCACCTCCGCCGGCGAATCCACCCACCAGCTCATCCACACGCCGTCCGTCGCGTCGTCGCCCGGAAAGCTCGGCTTAACCGTGCCGCGCGAGCCTTGTCCGCCGCAGCAGAGAAATATTTCCGCCTCGCCGCTGCAGACGCCGCCGAAATCCGGTTGCGCCTCATCTTCGCCCCAGGTGAAGCTTTGGCGCCAACCCAGCTGTTCGAACCAAGCGATGCTTTCAGCGACGTTGGACACGTTGAGAATGGGCGTTACTCGCTGCACCGGCATTGAAACAGCGCTCCCGAGGCGCAATTCTAATGCTGACAGATTAGGAGTTCGCGATGGCCGCGCAATCACGCATGATCGAATTGGGCTCGACCGCGCCGGATTTCGTGCTCACCGATCCAAGCGGCGGCGCCTGGGCGCTGGGCAAAGTCGCCGGCGACAAACCTGTACTGGTTGCGTTCATCTGCAATCATTGCCCGTATGTGGTGCATATCGCCGAGGCGTTTTCAGCGTTTGCGCGCGAATATCAGGACAAAGGCCTCGCTGTCGTCGCCATCAGCGCCAACGACGTTTCCACACATCCGGCCGACGCGCCCGACAAAATGGGCGAATTTGCACGGCGCTACAATTTTCACTTCCCTTATCTCTATGACGAAACCCAAGAGACGGCGAAGGCGTACGGCGCGGTCTGCACACCGGACCTCTTCTTGTTCGACGCACAAAAGAGACTGGTCTATCGCGGTCAGTTCGACGACACGCGTCCGGGCCGCGGCGCGCCGACGGGGGCTGACATCCGCGCTGCCGCCGATGCTGTGCTTGAAGGACGCAAGCCGAGTAGCGAACAGAAACCCAGCGTCGGCTGCTCGATCAAGTGGAAACCCGGCAACGCGCCAGACTAATCGCAGCGCCGCGCCGTAACCTCACGCGGATTCTCGCCGGGCGTGTTGATTTGCGCCTGCAGCGTGTCTCCAACCGGCGCCGCAACTTGGATCGTCATCGTCACCGGTTCGCCGCCGTCTGGTTCGTCGACGCCCATTTCCTGACGTCGCAAATCAAGCACAACGCGGTTCTGAGCGTCGAGCCGCCATGTGCCTTGCCCCCACTCGTCGAAGAAAGCGCTGCCGTCCGCCGCCAGCCCCATGCCGTCGCCAGAGGCGCAGCTGCCGTCGAACGACCACGTGCCCACCAGCGCCGTGCGGCTCAGTTCAGCAGCGGGCGTCGCCGCGACCGGCTGCTCCGCCTCCCGTTCCGGCGCGGGCTGTCCGCATGCCGCAGCCAGCACGGCGAGTGAAATGATGCATGCGCGCATGGTGAAGTCTCCTTGAGCCTGGACCACGTTAGCATTCGCCGACGGACTCTGTAGCCTGGAGATCGAGGATTCGCGTTCATGGCCAAGTCCGATCACATTTTCACCTGCCAAGCCTGTGGGGCAATTTGGCCCAAATGGACCGGCAAGTGCGACGCGTGCGGCGAGTGGAACACGCTAATCGAGGAAGCCGCGCGTCCGGTCGTGCCTGGCGCGTTCGCGGCGCCTACGGGCAAGAAAGGAAAAGCGCTCGCCTTCGTCGAGCTGACTGGGGAGGCCGAGCCGCCAGCACGCCTCGCCACCGGCATTTCGGAATTGGATCGCGTCTGTGGCGGTGGGCTAGTGCCGGCCTCTGCGATCCTGATCGGCGGCGACCCCGGCGTCGGCAAGTCCACGCTGTTACTGCAAGCCGCCGCAGCGATCGCGCAGGGCGGGCGGAGCGTTGCGTACGTCACCGGCGAAGAAGCGGAAGCGCAAGTGCAGGAGCGCGCCCGGCGGCTGAAGGCCGCCAACGCGCCCGTACAACTCGCCGCCGAGACCGACCTGCGCAAAATTCTCGATGGCCTAAAAGTGCGGAAGCCCGACGTCGTCGTGGTTGATTAGAGCCAAACGCTGTGGGCAAGCGGCGGTGAAGCAGCGCCCGGCACGGTCGCGCAGGTGCGCGCTTGCGCACACGAATTGGTGCGGTTCGCGAAAAAAAGCGGCGCAGTTTTGATTTTGGTTGGCCATGTCACCAAGGATGGGCAGATCGCAGGGCCGCGCGTGGTCGAGCATCTAGTGGACGCGGTGATCTATTTCGAAGGCGAGCGCGGTCTGCCGTTCCGTATTCTGCGCGCGGTCAAGAACCGTTTCGGCCCTACTGACGAGATCGGCGTATTCGAGATGATCGAACAGGGCCTGGTCGAAACGCCGAACCCGTCCGCGCTTTTCCTTGGCGGTTCGGGCGAGCGGCCGTCTGGAGCGGCGGTCTTCGCCGGCGTTGAAGGGTCGCGCCCGGTGCTGGTGGAAATCCAAGCGCTGGCGGCGCCAAGCGCCTACGGCACACCGCGCCGCGCCGTGGTCGGCTGGGATTCCGCGCGTCTGGCGATGATCTTGGCCGTGCTCGAAACGCGCTGCGGACTCTCGTTCTCGGGCCGCGACGTCTATCTCTCGGTTGCGGGCGGCCTGCGCATCAATGAACCCGCGGCCGATCTTGCGGTTGCCGCCGCCCTGATCTCGGCGCTGGCGGACCATCCGTTGCCGAAACAATGTGTGGTCTTCGGCGAAGTGGCGCTCTCCGGCGAAGTGCGGCCGGCTGGGCGCAGCGATCTCCGGCTCAAAGAGGCTGCGAAACTGGGGTTCGAAGCCGCGCTGGCGCCGCCGCAGAAAAAGGGCCCCAGCAGCGGGGTTCGGGTGAAGCACATCGCTCACATCGCGGAACTGGCGGCCGCCATTGGCGCGGGCAACG
>CALBSY010000213.1 GCA_937967725.1 uncultured Alphaproteobacteria bacterium
ATCGGCAAGATCGGCGGCGGCCGCGAACGCGGCGCCGACATTGCCGGCCATCAGCCCGCCGAACAGGCGCGCCGCGCCGAGTTCATAGACGTTGCTCGCGCCAGCGAGCCAAACGTAGGAGATCACCCCGCCCGCCAACCCGGCCACAAGGATCGGCTTTCGCCCTATGCGATCGCTCAGCCGGCCCCAAAACGGCGATGAGATCAGTTGTCCGAACGAATAGGCGCCCATTGCGATCGTGGTCGCCGTCGGCGTTGCACCGACTTCCAGCGCCAAGAAGTGGAAGATCGTCAGAAACATACCGAATCCGGCCATACCGATCAGAAGGACGCCGACGAGCGCGGCTAGACAGCCGGTTTGCGTTCCCATAGCGCAGGGTTAGCCCATTCGCCGGAGAAAAGAACAGCGACTAAGCGCGCCGCCAAGCATCGACAAAGGCCTGCAAGCCTTTGCCGGTCGGCTCAAAGCCGAGCTTGCTGTAGAATCCATGCTTGCCATCAGCCTCGAACACGAAGGCTTGGGCCATCGGCGGCGCGTTGGCGACAAGCCAGTCGCGGATAGCTTGAAGCATCTTGGGGCCGATGCCCTGGGCCTGATGATCGGGGGCAACGACAACATCCTGAATATAGAAGAACATCGCGCCATCGCCGACGACGCGGGCCATGCCGACGATCACCCCGTCGATTTCGGCGACAACGTGAAACAAGGACTTGCCGAGGGCGGCTTCAGCGGCGGCGAAGTTGACATCGTCGCGCCAACCTACAGCACGGCAGAGGTTCTCATATTCCACTATGGTCGGCGCGCGCGCGACGATGTTAAGCGCCATGGGGCTTCAAGCACTCGGCCGGATTGGCGCAGGGGCGGCGGGATTGAGGTAGGGGCGCAAGTCGGTCCAGGGGATGGTGACTTCGGTGCCGCCATCGGCGTGAGAACCGCCGAATGAGAGCGGCGGAAACAGGAGGGTGAGCCCGCGCTCGGTGATGAGCCACAAGTGTGGCTTGGTCGCGGTTTCGTAGACATCGCGACGCGGCGGGAAGTTCGTGTAGTCCGAGAATTGGCGGCCGATGGTTTCGACGGCGCGGCGGGTGATGAAATCCTGCCAACCTGACCCATCGCGGAACACGTCGCCCGACGTGATCGCGCGCCCCTCGTCCATCAGCACCGTGACCGCGTTCATGGTGTTGGTGACGTTGGCCGCGCCCAGCGTATCGGCGCTGCGCACGAAGCGGACGGAAACCAGCTCCGGTCCGGCATAGGCGATCGTGTAGTCCACGCTTTCATTGGTCGCATCCTGCAGCCGGAACTGCGGCTGCTGCGCCACCAATTCGTTGAAGCGGCGGATGGCCGGCGTCTGCTCGCCGTCGATGCGCGGAAAGCGGATGTCGCGCTCGACCGCTCGCGGCGCGGCCTCGCCCAGGCCGGAAATCGCAGCCACCTCCGCCGTGACCGGCGTCGCGTCGACCAGCTCCATCCGCTGGAACGTGTAGCCGCCGACCTCTTGCACCGCGCTTTCGGCCTGCTGCAGCCGCGCCCGGAAGCGGCTCTCGAGGCAGGCTTGCTGTTCGGCCGTGGGCTCGGCTTGCGCATCGATCACGCCGCAAGAAACGCGCGCGGCGTCGCGCCAACGGGTCTGATTTTGCACCAGCATCTGGGCGCCGGCGTCGGACACCGCGGCGGACTCCGCCACTAAGGTCTCGCGCACCTCATTGTCCAGGCTCGCAAGCGTGCGGTTCTGGCACACGCGCTGGGCGAATTCGCCGCGGCCCTGTGCGCACACGTCAAGCGCCGCCGAGATGCGCTCGGCTGAACTTTGTTCTGTCTTGCTGGAGCCGTTGGCCGTATCGCCGCAGGCGCTCAACACGAGCGATGCAAAGCCTGCTGCAACGATCCCGACTCCGCGAGCCGACATGGTTCTGATGTCCTCTCCGCGTCCCTGATTTGTTATGACACATATGCGCTGCCGGGTCACGGCCCGTCGCGCAATTCGCGCCGCATGACGCAGCCCTCTCGCGCGCCTAGATAGAACGTGATGCCAATCTCGGCCCGCTACGCGCCCGATGCTCTGTTCGCAAGACTGGGGCCGGAATTTGCCGATCCGGTGACGCCGGCGCGTTTTCCACTGCACACATTGCGTCGTCGCAATCAGGATTGGGCGGCGCGCATTGGCCTCGACACGCTGAGCGAGACTGAGTGGGAAGCGCATTTGGCGCGTTTCGAGCCGCTGCCCGGCAATATGAGCGAGCCGCTGGCGATGCGTTATCACGGGCATCAATTCCGCGTGTACAATCCCGAGATCGGAGACGGGCGCGGGTTCCTCTTCGCGCAACTGCGCGACGGCGCCGGTCGCTTGCTCGATCTCGCCACTAAAGGCTCTGGTCAGACGCCTTATTCACGTTTTGGCGATGGACGCCTGACGCTGAAAGGCGGCGTGCGCGAGGTGCTGGCCGCTGAAATGCTGGAAACGCTGGGCGTCTATACCTCCAAGGCGCTTTCGCTCTACGAAACCGGCGAGTCGTTGACGCGCGGCGACGAACCCTCGCCCACGCGCTCTTCAGTGCTGGTGCGGCTGTCCCACAGCCACATCCGCTTCGGCACATTCCAGCGGCTGGCGTTCTTTCAGCGGCCGGACCTGATCACGGCGCTGATCGACCATGTGGTGGAGGCATATTATCCACAGCTCGCAGTGCACGAGGGTGAGTTGCGCGCGGCAGCGTTGTTCGGCGCCATCACCGAAGCGAGCGCGGCGCTGGCCGCGAGCTGGATGAGCGCCGGCTTCGTGCATGGCGTGCTCAACACCGACAATCTCAACGTCACCGGCGAAAGCTTCGACTATGGGCCCTGGCGCTTCCTGCCGGCCAGCGATCCCGATTTCACTGCCGCTTATTTTGACGAAGCCGGTCTGTATGCGTTCGGCCGTCAGCCCGAGGCGGTGGCGTGGGCGCTGGCGCAATTGGGCGGCGCGTTATCGCTGGTCTGCCCAGCCGAAAAACTCGAAACGGAGATGGCGCGCTTCGCTCCCGCCTATCAAGCGGCGCTGCGGCGATGTATGTTCGACCGGCTGCACCTCGCGCCGCGCGAGTTGGAGCAAGACCTCAGCTTTCTGCAGGCGTTGTTCGACTGGCTCACACAAAGCCAAGCCGGCTGGGATCAGTTTTTCCATGATTGGTTTGGCGGCGGCGCCAGCCGCGCGCGCGCGGCTGAAAGCCCGCAAACGGCGCTCTACGCCGAGGCGTCTTTCAGCACGGTTCGTGAGGGGCTGGAGGCGCGCACGCGAGAGGACGCGGCGGCGCGCCTGTCGCACGCCTATCTTCAGCGCGCCACTCCGCACACAATGCTGATCGACGAAGTCGAGAGATTGTGGGCCGCGATCGCCGAGCGGGACGATTGGTCCTTGTTCGAAGCCAAGCTGGCGCAAATGACCGAGATGCGCGACGCTCTTCAACTGTCTTGTCATTGGCGTGTCGCGCAACCTGAATAAGTGCGTCGCAGAGCTTGCGGGGTGCAACACGTGGCGAAACATATCACCGAACTCATGGCCTCGCGCCGGGCGCTGCTGGGCGGACTGGCGGGCCTGCCGCTACTGAACCTCGCCGGCTGCGCCACGCCCGCGGGGCCCGCCGACACTCTGAGCCGGGGGACCGGATTTGCGCCGGCGCCAGCCACCAACGCGGACACCGTCACGCTTCCGCCCGGCTACAGTTGGCGCAAGCTGATCGCGTGGGGCGACGCTCTGTTCGACACGGTCGCGCCCGAAACCGATCTCGATGCGCTGACCCGCAGCGAACAAGAGCAGCGCTTTGGCGCCGAAAACGACATGCTGGCGCTGTTCGCCAACGCATCCGCCTTCCCGCCGCCACGCGATCCCGGGCGCATGATCCTCTGCGCCAACAACGAGTTTCCGCCGATCAACCTCTCCTATCCGGCGATGCGCCAGCCCTCGTTCAGTCCGGCTCAGGCCGAAGCGCTGCTTGCTTCGGTCGGCGTTAGCATCGTCGAGATCGCGCGCGATGGGCACGATTGGCGCGCGCTGCGCAATCCCGCGCCTGGGCGCGGGCGCAACCGGCGCATCACGCCGTTCACACCCGTCATGTTTCATGGGCCGGCGGCGCGGCATCCGTGGATCGTCGCCGCGAGTGCGGTGGTCAATGCCTCCGAACCGGATCGCGGCGATGCACTCGGCGGCGCCGTTCGATGCGGTACGTTGGCTAACTGCGCCGGCGGGCTCACGCCATGGGGCACGTACCTCACGGCCGAAGAGAACTTTCAAGATTTCTTCTGGGGCGCCGATGCGGACGTACGCGACGCGCGCGCCGACGACGCTTACGCGCTCGACGCCAGCTCGTTCGGTTACCCCGTGGCGGGGCCGCCGCAGCTCTTGCCTCAACAGTTTCGCATTGCAGAGAATCCGCACGGGCCATCGCTCTATGGATGGATCACCGAGATCGATCCCTACGATCCGGCTGCCGCGCCCAAGAAGCGCACTGCGCTTGGCCGCAAGCAGAACGAGTGCGCAACCACGGCGCTTTCTCGCGACGGGCGCGTCGCCGTCTATATGGGCGACGATCAGCGCGATCAGCACGTCTACAAGTTCGTCACGCGCGGGCGTTTCGATCCCGCAAACCGGACGGCGAACATGGATCTTCTGGACGATGGCCAACTCTATGTGGCGCAATTCCTGGAAGACGGCGGCGGACGCTGGCTAGCGATCAGTGCGGCAGCGGCGAACGCGGCGGCGGAAGCGGAGGGCTCGCCCATCCGCTTCCGCGATGAAGCCGACGTGCTGATGCGGGTGCGCGATGCGGCGCGGCTGCTGGGCGCAACGCCGATGGACCGCCCTGAAGACGTGGAGGCGGTCTGCGACGGCGAGTGGCGCGGGCTGGGGCCGGTGCTGATCGTGTGCACCAACAACAGCGAACGCGGTTTCGCCCATCCGGGCAGCCCGCGCCGCGAAAGCGCGCATCCGCACGCGGCGCAGGCCAATCTCGCCGGCCACATCGTGCGCATCGACGAGGCGGGCGGCGATTGCGCGGCGGGGACGTTCACCTGGAACACCTTCGCCATGGGCGGCGAGCCGAACGCCACCGAGCTCACCGCGCCAACGCGGGCGGGCGCGCCCGCGCACGTTTCCACAACAGTCGATGGCGAACAGACCATTAGCGGCGATCGCTTCGCCTGCC
>CALBSY010000214.1 GCA_937967725.1 uncultured Alphaproteobacteria bacterium
GCGGGCACCCGAACCAATACATGCCGAACCGGCGCCCGTTCCAAACCATCATCCCCGCTTTCGCGCTGCGCGACGGCCAGCCGTGGCTCGCGTTCGGCGTGATGGGCGGGGACATGCAGCCGCAAGGCCACGTGCAGATCATCGTCAACCTGATCGACTACGATCTCGACCTGCAGGCCGCCGGCGACGCCGCGCGCTATCGCTTCTATGGCGGCGCCGAACCCACCGGCGACGAAGCCGACGGCGTCGGCTTCGTGGCGATGGAAAATGGCGTGCCGCCGGAGGTGCGCGCCGAGCTTGAACGCCGCGGCCACCGCATCCGCCCAGCCGACGGCGGCTTCGGCGGCTACCAGGCGATCATGCGCAACGCCCACGGCGTCTACGAAGCCGCCACCGAAATGCGCAAAGACGGCGCGGCGCTGGCGTACTGATGCGCGCGCCGCTCGCCGCCGCATTGCTCTTGCTTGCGGCGTGCGGGCCGCAATTGGGACCGCTGGAGGAAGGCGAAACCGGCCGCGTCGTGCGCGTGTTCAACGGCGACACGCTGCAGCTTGAGTCAGGCGAGCGCGTGTTTCTTGCCGAGATCGACGCGCCGCGCGGCGAGGACGCTTACGCCGCGCAAGCGCAAGGCGAACTGGAAGCGCTGGCGCAACATCGCGAGGTGCGGCTCGCCTATGGCGGCGCCCGACGCTGGGTCGGCCGCCCGCGCGAGGGCGACACGGAAGCGCCGCCCGAAGCCGCCATTGCGCATGTGTTCGTCAAGAGCGAAGGCGGACGCTGGTTCTGGCTGCAGCACGAACTGGTCTCGCGCGGCGCCGCTTATGTGCGCCCGCGCCGCGACAACAATGCGCGCGCCGCGGAACTGCTGGAGCTGGAAGCACGCGCGCGGGCCGCCGAGCGCGGCATGTGGGGCCGGCGCGAGTATCGCCCGCTCTCGGTGCGCGCGGCGGCTGACGCGGCGCTTGCGTTCTCGGAAAATTGCCTGCGCGGCAGCGCGCCCTATCGCGTGCTCGAAGGGCGTGTGCGCGAAGCGCGTGTCTACGACCGGCGCGCCTCGCTCGACATGGACGGCGCACGCGACGAGGCGCCGTTCGCGCTCGTCGTGTTCGGCGAGAATTTCTCAGCCTGGGACGGGCCCCCGCTCGCTTCGCTCACCGGCGCGCGCGTGCGCGCCCGCGGCGCGCTCGGCGTCTATCGCGGCGAACCGCAATTGTGCCTGGAGCACGCTAGCCAGCTGGAAGTGTTGGCGGACTGACGCCAATGGCGCGATGTCCGCTTTTCGCCGAGAGGCGACGTTCGCGTGTTACAGTGCCCCCATGCGCCTTGGCCTCGCCCTGATCGCCATTTGCTTCCTTCTCGGTTGCGCTACTTCGCAGGCCGATGAAGCACCTCTCAGCCCCATCCTGCTGGAGGATCGGCAGTGGGCCATCGAGTCATACAACGATGGGACGTCGCTGGTTCATTGGCATGACCTCTTCAGCCGCACCGGCTGGATCAGATTTACCGGAGGAACGGTCGATGGTGCGTCTGCCTGCGGCGGATTCGTCGGCACTTACCGGCTCGTAGAAAACGAAATCACGATTGAGGCCGGGGTGATCCTTGCCGGCAGTTGCCTGAGGCAAGACGGGCGCCAGCCGGTCAATACTTGGCCCCTGAACGAAGCCGTGTTGAACGCGCTGAATGGCACTCGCACAATCACTCGCGAGCACAATGGTTTGGTTCTGCGCGACGGTGCCGGCCAACCCCAGATCTTCTTGACGTCGCCTGAGGCCACATCCCCTTAGCGCAGTGTGATCGAGTGTCCGCTCCGGGCCAATAACGGACCCCACCCTACAGCATCCGCACCCGCGGCCCGTCGCCGGCCTTCATCAGCGCGGTCAGCGCCCACACGAGCGCGTCGGCGCGATCCAGCAGGCCCTCGTGTTCGCTGACGCCCAGCGCCATCAATTCCTCTTCCAGCGCCGCGAACGCGCCGCAATGCACGACGCGTCCTTGTTCGTAGATCGCCGAGACCGGCTCGGCGCGGGCGCGCTTGCCGTGGCGGGCGTGCGCCAGCCGGATCGCGCAGGGCGCGCCAGCCAAAGCCAAGGTCGCGCGCACCATCTCCCCGCCCTGATTGGCTTCGGCGACGATGCTGCCGGCGCCATGGCGCCTGGCCGTCTCGCACACGCGCGCGGCCCAGCCGAGCGGCGACAAGCCTGCGACGGTTGCGTCTTCCAGCACGAAGAAGCGTTCGCCCAAGCGCCCCGCCGCCACGATCCCGCATGCTGCGCCGCCTGCGCCGGCCGGCGGATCGACGCCGGCG
>CALBSY010000215.1 GCA_937967725.1 uncultured Alphaproteobacteria bacterium
TGCGGTCCTGCGCGTCAGCGTTGGCGAAGCGCGCAATCACCACGCCGGCGCTAGCAGCGAGGACCGGCGTCATCACGGCTGCGATTAGAGTGATGCGCTTCATGTTTCCACCGCCAGTTCAACCGGGATGTTGTTCCGCGTCGCCTTGGAATACGGGCACATCTGATGCGCGGCCTCCAAGAGCTCCTGCACCTGCGCGCGCTCCATGCCCGGCACGGCGAGCGTCAGCTTGGCGGACAATCCCAGCCCGCCTTCTTCGCGGCCGATGCCGACTTCGCAGGTCACCACGGCGTTGGCGGCGTCGAGGTTTTTCTGCTTGGCGATGAACAGCACCGCGCCGTTGAAGCACGTCGCCCAGCCCATCGCGAAGAGCTGCTCAGGATTGACGCCCTCGCCCGAGCCGCCGAGCGGCTTGGAGTGCTCCATATGAAAATAAATGCCGCCGCCATCGAGCGCGACATGCCCGCCGGCGCGGCCGCCCTTAGAGATCGCCTTGGTCTTGTAGAGAGGATCAGCCATTACAGAGCCTCCGCACCGGAGATGATCTCGATCAGCTCCTTGGTGATGTTCGCCTGGCGCTGGCGATTATAGCGCAGGGTGAGTTTGCGGATCATATCGCCGGCGTTGCACGTGGCGTTGTCCATCGCGCTCATCTGCGCACCGTAGAAGCCGGCCTGGTTCTACAGCAATGCCTGCAGGATCTGGCCAATGAGATATTGCGGCAACAGCGCTTCGAGAATTTCCTCTTCGCTCGGCTCGTACTCGTAGACGGCGCCCTTCAGATCGGGCGGCGTCACGCCTTCCGGCGCGCACGCGGGAATCAGCTGCAGCGCGGTCGGAATTTGGCTAATCACCGAACGGAAACGCGAGAAATACAAAGTCGCCACGTCGAATGTGTTGGCGCGGAAGAGATCGAGGATCACTTCGCTGACAATGTGTGCGGCATCGGCGCCAACATTGCGATGCGCGGAGAGATCGACGTATTTGACGATCTTGTCGCCGTGCAGGCGGCGCAGTTGGTCGCGGCCCTTTTTACCGACGGCAAGGATCTTCACGGTCTTGCCGGCGCGCGTCAGCTCGTCGATCTTGTCGCGCGCGGCGCGAACGATCTGGGTGTTGAAGCCGCCGCAGAGTCCGCGCTCGCTGGTCATCACGACGAGCAGATGCACGTCGTCCTTGCCAGTGCCGCGCAACAACGCCGGCGCGCTATCGCTGCCGCCGACAGCGGCGGCAAGATTAGCGATCACGCGCGCCATACGGTCGGCGTAGGGCCGCGCGGACTCAGCAGCGCTTTGCGCGCGCTTCAGTTTAGCCGCGGCCACCATCTGCATCGCCTTGGTGATCTTCTGCGTGGACTTCACGCTGGCGATGCGATTGCGGAATTCCTTTAAGCTCGGCATCTATTCACCGCTCGCGTTGAGGAAGCACCGCGGACCTTCCGGGCCGACAGTGAATGTTGCGGACTGGCCGGCTTCGAGCACGAAACCGACCGTGTTTTGCGCCACCGCGTGCACTTCGCCGGGGCCGGTGACCTCGCACTCGACGCGGTCGAGCGCCGGTTCGCTGCACGCTAGCGCGCCGGGCGTCGCTGAGATGGCGTAGCCGCCGACCGAGCCAGCGCTTTCCAGATCGATGGGCTGCGCCAGCACGGCCGGCGTGCGGCACGGTTCGCCTGCCATCGGCGCCGGCGCTTCGGCACGTTGATGCTGCGGCGCGGGCTGACCGCAAGCGGCGAGCAACAGCGCCAGCGTGGCGAAGAGGATGCGCACGCTCATCGCTGCGCCACCGCGAGACGGCCGGCCACGGCGATGAAGAAGGCGCCGACAGCGCCTTCGAGCCAGCGCCCGATGCGCTTAAACGCTGCGCTGCTTGTCGCCGCCTGCCGCGCACGCGCCGCCGCGAGAGCGATAGCCGTCAGCCAAACCACGCCCATCGCTGCGTGAATCGCCAGCAGCAGGACGCCGATCATCGGCGCGCTGGGGCCGCTGGCGAATTGCGGCAAAGCCGCGAGGTAGAACAAGGCCACCTTCGGATTGAGCGCATTGGTGAAAAAGCCCTGCGCCAGCGGCGCACCGAGTTGTGGCGGTTTCGACGGCTGCTGTTGCGCGGCGCCCTGAAACGCGCGCCACAGCATGCCGGCGCCGAGCCAAGCGAGATAAAGCGCGCCGGCGATCTTCACCACCAGAAACAGCGCCGGCACCGCGACCAGAATCGACAGCGCGCCGAATGCGATCAGCGAGCCGTACCACGCAACGCCCAACATAATGCCGGCGACCGCCGCCACGCCCGCGCGGAAGCCGCTGCGCGCTGCATGCGCGGCGACCAGCATCGTGTCCGGACCGGGCGAGACCGTCACGATCAGCGCGAGCGCCGACCAGGCCAGGAGAGCGGCGGGCTCAATCATTACGCCGCGAACGACGCGCCGAATTCATCGAGCGCGGCCTTCAGCTTATCTTCGATGCCGTCCTTGGTGATGTCCTTTTTCTCGACGATGGTCTTCAGCAGATCAGCCTTCTTGGCGCGCAGCCAGGCGATCAGTTCGGACTCGTAGCGGACGACAGCTTCCGCCGGGAACTTATCGAGATAGCCGCGCGTGCCGGCGTAGATCAGCGCGATCTGCTCTTCGACCGGCACCGGTGAGAATTGCGGCTGCTTCAACAATTCGGTGAGGCGGGCGCCGCGGTTCAACAGACGCTGCGTCGCGGCGTCGAGGTCGGAGCCGAACTTCGCGAACGCCGCCATTTCGCGGTATTGCGCGAGTTCGCCCTTCAGCGGGCCAGCAACCTGCTTCATCGCCTTGATCTGCGCGTTGCCGCCGACGCGCGACACCGAGATGCCGACATTGAGCGCCGGACGGATGCCTTGGAAGAAGAGATCGGTTTCCAGGAAGATCTGGCCGTCGGTGATCGAGATCACGTTGGTCGGGATGTAGGCCGATACGTCGTTGGCCTGGGTTTCGATGATCGGCAGAGCAGTGAGCGAGCCGGCGCCTTCCGCTTCGTTCAACTTCGCCGCGCGCTCCAATAGGCGCGAGTGCAGATAAAAG
>CALBSY010000216.1 GCA_937967725.1 uncultured Alphaproteobacteria bacterium
GCTCGCCGTATCGACCAGCGTACCGCCGTCTCCCATCACCGCCGCGCGCGTCCGGGCTGGACACGCCCCCTCCGCAGCCGCGAGTTCCGCACGCGAATTGACCCCAAGCGCGTCGCCTTCGTCACCGATCAGCACATGCGTCGCAAAGCCGGCCGAGCGGCCGAGCGCGACGACATCCGTGAGATAGTATTCGCCCTTGACGTTGTCGTTGCACACCATTGAGAGCAGGCGGAACAGCGCCTTGGCGTCGGCGCACAGGACGCCGGAATTGCACAGCCGGTTGGCGCGCTCAGCTTCGCTGGCGTCCTTGTGCTCGACGATGTGTTCGAGGGCGCCGTCCGCAGCGCGCACGACGCGCCCGTAGCCGGTGGGATCGGCCGCTTCGAAGGCCAGCGCGTCGAGGCCGCCCTTTGCCGCGGGTCGCGCTATCATCTCCTCGATCCGCTCGGGCGCCACGAAGGGCGCATCGCCATCAGGCAGGATCACGTCGCCGTCGAGATCGCCCAGCGCGGCCTCAGCCGCCCTCACCGCATGGGCGGTGCCCTGCGGGGGATCCTGGATCGCCGTGGCGTTCGGCCCGAGTGCTTTGGCGACATGCTCGCCGACGATCGGCGCATGCGCGCCGGTGACGACGATGGTGCGTACGGCGCCAGTCGCGGCGGCGGCGGCGATGGCCCAATCCAGCATGGCGCGGCCGCCCACCTGGTGCAGCACCTTGGGCAGATCGGATTTCATCCGCGTGCCCTGGCCCGCCGCCAGGATAATCGCTGCTCTTGCACGGCTCATTTGCGGCGCGCCTGCTTGTCCGAATCCTCGCCCGGTCTTAGCCCAATTCGGCAATTCGGGGCCATCCATGACCAGCGGCGAACTAGCCGACGCCACTATCGTCTTCGATCTGGACGGGACTTTGGTCGATACCGCGCCGGATTTGGTGCGTGCGCTCAACGAAACCATGGACCTCGAGGGCTTGCCGCGGGTGAAGCTTGAAACCGTGCGCAAGCTGGTCGGCCATGGCGCACGGGTGCTGATCGAGCGAGCAGCGGCGCTGCGCGGCGTGAGCTTTTCGGGCGATCGGCTGGACGCGCTGACGCGCGAGTTCATGGGCTTCTATCGCGCCGACATCGCCCGAGGGTCGAAGCCGTTTCCGGGCGCATTGGAGGCCATGGATCAGCTCGCGGCGTTGGGGGCGAAGTTCGCCATCTGCACCAACAAGCGCACAGACCTTTCGCAGCAATTGCTGGAGGCGCTGTGCATTAGTGAGCGGTTCTCGGCTATCGTCGGCGCCGACGCCGTGACGGAGCGCAAACCCCACCCCGAGCACTACCGCGCCGCCGTCACCCGCGCCGGCGGAA
Source organism: uncultured Alphaproteobacteria bacterium (assembly GCA_937967725.1). GTDB lineage: Bacteria > Pseudomonadota > Alphaproteobacteria > Caulobacterales > Aquidulcibacteraceae > Vitreimonas. The sequence continues at coordinate 1,353 of CALBSY010000216.1, forward strand.
CAATTCGCCGTTCGGTGATGATCGGCGACACCACAGCCGACGTCGGGGCCGCCCGCGGCGCGGGCGCGCCCGTCGTTGTCGTGCGTTTCGGTTATTGCGACGTCGAGTGCGACACACTCGGCGCCGACGTCATCCTCGACCGCTATACGGATTTAGCGCCGGTCTGCCGCCGCCTGTTGGCGGCGCGCCCATGATCCCGCAGGAGCCAGCGCTTACGCGACCTCCACCAAGCCGCGACCGCTAGGGTTTGTGCGTTCACGGTCGTTGCTAGCGCGCTTGGTCGGGAACCCATTGACCATATCGCTGCGCACGTCAGTGCGCGCCGACCGCATCGCCGCCACAAAGCCCGCTTCCACAAGCTTCACGTCGACCGCGTATCCACGCTCGCGCCAGTAGTCTTCAATCCGCTGCTTCAGGCGTCGAGCGCCATCAACATTGCAGAAATCGTGATCCATTCCGCTCCACCAAATCGAATTCTCGGTACCGGGTTGGGCTCAATGGCCCGGGACCGGCCGCGCGGACACGCCCGCACGTTGCGTCAGCCCCCTGATCGCCCGTTCGGTTATGATCATTGCCGCCGAGCGAGGCGCGGATATGGCGATGTCGCGGCCAGCAAGCAATGTCGCCTTACGGCAACCTGAAGGCGCCGAGGAGGAGGCGCGGATAAACGCCGAGACCACCTGAGGATCAATTCACCTTGACGTGTTCGATCCAGCCCAAACGGTGCACGAAACGTGCCGCATCGGCGTGGCCCCGGGAAATTCATGCCTTAAGGCAATCGGTTACGCCACCTTAGCAAGGCTGGGATTTGCGACGATACGGCGCAATGGCCGGATCACCGCTCACTCAACTTCCCAATCGAGTTCCCCGCGCAGGTCGGGCGGAACGCGATCGCACAGCGCGGCGGTGAGGCCATCCTGGGTCGAGTTGCGCGGCGCGCGGAAGATGAATTCCAGACGGTGCTTGCCGAACGCCTTGTTCTCCCGAATGAGGGTGCAGCCCAGTCCTGTGAGCACACCGCGGTAAGCCTCCGCCGCCGCCTTGACCTGGCCGGTCGGCACTTCGTGCACCTTCAAATGACAGACGGGGTGGCCGTCGAAGATGTAGATCAGGGCCCAGGCAAACAGCATCGACAGCACCGCGAAGTGCGGCAGATTGAGACCGCTGATCAGGCCTATCAGCGTAACGATGATCAACCTGCCAGTGTCGCGCGGCGAGGTCGTGTCGGTGCGGAAGCGCATCAGGCCGCCCAGGCCGAACACGACAAAGCCGACGACCAAGCCGTATTCCAGCACGATCACACCGACCACGGCGCCGACCAGGGCGTACATCACGTACACCTTGGGCAACTCGGCCTCTTCGCGGGTATCGACCGAGCGCCTTACCGTCGGGTGGAACGCGATCACCGCGCCGAGCACGGTAGCAAGCAACAGCGCTGCAAGCGCGCCGAGCAGATACGGGAGATCAAGGAACCCGTTCCACCCGACCGCCTGCAAACCTTGCGTGTCGAGTACCGTCATATTGGCCGCTCCGCGAGCGCCGTCAGATGTTCTTCAGCCTTGAAGACACAATGCCCGCGATGATCACCGCCGCATAGCACGCGAACATCAGCGCCGAGAACTCAGGGGCCAACCCCGCATCCAGGTTGGGGAACACATTGTCATAGCTGTTGATCATGTAGATGCCGATCAGCAAACCAGGCACCGCGAAGATCGAAGCGGCTTCGGCGCGGTCGCTCGGCTCGACCCGCATCATCTTCAAGAGCGCATAGGTGACGATGAACATCACGGCCGGAAGGATCATAAACAACCAGGACACGCCGCCCGGGCCGGCTTGAAACACGGTCTCACCTACGAAGCGGAACGACAGCGTTACCGCTAGCCAGAGCACGAAGCCCACCACCATCCATCGAGCGATCATGAAGTCCTCCCCATCGCACCTTACAGCGGGCGCAAGCTTCAAAGCGCGTCGGCGCTAAATGCAAGCGGATTCAATGCCGATCCTGGCATTTTCTCGTGCGTGTTCGGCGTGTTCGCGCAACGCGCGCATTCGCTTCAGCCAATGAAGGCAAGCGTCATTCCGGCGCCGAGGCTTCGATCCTGAGCCAGGAGAAGAACGTATCGAGACAATCGCGATGTTCAGGCGGCATGTACTCGAAATTGCGGCCGCGATCGATGATCTCCCAAAACTCCTTGCTCTCGACCGTCCCCAGCTGTCGCTGGATAATCAGCAACCGATCCTGGGGCTCGTTGCGCATGTCGTTGGCGATGGCGCGAGCGCGGCTCTCTTCACCGCAATAGATGTAGTAGGCCGCGAGCTTGACCTGCGCCTTGCGAACCCCCAGCAGCGCTTTGTCCTGGCCTCGCACGAAAGGCGGACGGTCCAGTTCCAGGAATTCGGCGAGGATCTCCTGCTCGGCTGGCGAATTCAGCTCGTGCGCGAGATGCGCAATCGAAGACACGTCGTAAGCCACCGTCTCGGTGACGAAGCTCAAATTCATGTCGAGACTGACGAGGCCATAATACTTCATGTGCCGAACGCCATCGATGGCGGCGCGGTGATTGCCCTCGCGCAGCATCGATTCTACCAGCTTCCGGTACTGGTTGAGGACATTGTAGGCGGTGCGAATGTCCTTAGCGTTGAGCGTCGAGCGCAGGTACGAATTGAGAAAACGGTAGACCAGCCCGATCAATTGCGCGTCGTTCGCCCGCGCCGCGGCTTCGCCAATATAACGAGTGTCGATCGCGATCAGATAATTGATGTCGCGCATCGAACCAAGCGCTTCGTTGTAGATGCTCAGGAACTGACGCATTACCTTCCATTCGACCCAGGTGCGGCGTTCCTCCAGGTCGGCGAGCGACTCCGGATCCATAGCGACGAAATCGGGGTTAGGCCTGATTTCCGGCCCGATTGAGAACCATGCGTCCGTAGCATGCGGTTTGATCTTCAGATACTCGAGCGCGAAATCCTTCAGCGCGTCGACCGAACCGCTGGCGATGATCTTGTCGCGGCCGGAGATCGAATTGTTGGTGATATCGGTGAGTTCTTCCAAAGCGAACAGCGTCTGCGCCTGCGCGCGATAACACTCCTGTTCGCTTTCCGTCGACGCACCGAGCTTCGCGCGCTTTTCCGCGTCCTGCCGGATGCGGGCGATGATGTTGGGCGGCTCGAGAAACCAAAACACGTAGCCGAAATACGGCGCCATGATGACAAGACCGCCGGTTGTCATCGAAAGCATCGCCGCCAACGTCGCGCGCGGCACGTATTCGGACTGCAGCGAAGCCGAGAGCCAAACGCTGGAGACACACGCCACCACATAATAGGCCGGCACCAATACGTTGATGCGGTCGCGCAGGAACATGCGCGCGACGCCGGTGTAGCGCTCGGCCGTCAACTGAACGATGATGCTGACCACGGTGATGACAATGCCGAATACCGCGGCGTTGACGCCCGCAAGCGACGCGATGGCGTCGCTGAGGCTGCCCGGATCGAAATTCAAATAGCGCTCAAGCGGACCTACGTTCTCGGGCTTCGGCGGCGACAGCGCGAAATGATCCAGCGCATAGAAGCCCCAAAACACCATCACCGCCGCCGTCGCGAGGATGGCGAGCTGCATCACCCAGCGCGTCGCGGAGGCGTGGCGGCTGTTGGCCGGCGGATTCACCAAGCGGCCGGCCCAAACGCGGGCATTGCGCCAGCCAGCCGCTACAGCGGCGCGGCTGTTCGCCCAGCCGGCCGACGCAAGGTCGCGCGCCTGCTTCAGTCTCGAAGCCACTGTTTTCCGGCCCTCTCTCGCCCGCACCGAAGCCTATTACCGATCCGCCGCAAACGACACCCGGCGCCGCTGTGGCGCGAACTGAAGAGCAATTCCCGCGCCGCGCGAATACCCAATTGGGGGGCGGCCCTTTGCTTAAGGTTGCACGGCGCGTAGCCTAGCGCCGCGATTCAGAACGGGGATTCGCCATGGCGCAACCGGTTAACAAATGGGTCCAGTCGATCTTCTGGCCGATCTCAGTGCTGCCGAGCTTCCAGCACATTCCGAAACACTCGGCAGACGATTATGTCGGCCGCACTAGCCCCCTTTTGGGCACGGCGTTCGCATTTTGGCTGTGCGCCATAGGCGTCGTTCTCATCTGGGGCATCGCCAACGACATCTTCCTGGGCGACATGGCTTGGCGCGGCATCGATACGGCGCTGGGCGTGCTCACACTCTTTCTGTTGGTGATCTATGTCGCCGGGTTCTGGATGTTCGCCAATCGCGAAGAAGATTATCCGAACTAGCTGGCGCGCCCATTGGCGATGACGCTGCCGCGTTCGCCTGTTCTTCCAGGACGTTCAGGCGCGTGGTCCAAGCCGGGACACTGACGCCAGGCGCCTGATGTACGCCATCTCGGAACCCGCGCGAGGAGGTTCCGTTGTCATGAGATGGACACTGCCCAGGCGGAACTCGGCAAGGTCGCGACCGCGCCCGATTGGCGCCGGGACACGTTGATCTATCATATCTATCCAAGGTCGTTTCTCGACGCGTCGGGCGATGGCGTCGGCGACCTGCGCGGCATCATCGAAAAGATGGACTACATCGCCGCGCTCAATGTTGACGCTATTTGGATATCGCCGTTAGTCACATCGCCGATGCGCGCATTCGGCTACGACGTCTCCGGGTACTGCGAAGTCGATCCGCTCTTCGGCACGCTTGAGGACTTCGCCCGCTTGCTTCAAGCCGCGCACGAGCGCGGATTGAAGGTGCTGATCGATCAGGTGTTCAGCCATACCTCGAATGAACATCCCTGGTTTCTTGAAAGCCGCGAGAACCGGAGCAACCCGCGCGCCGCTTGGTACGTGTGGGCGGATGCAAAGCCGGACGGCACGCCGCCGAACAACTGGCTATCCATCTTTGGCGGCTCCGCGTGGCAGTGGGATCCGCGCCGCGGCCAGTATTATCTACACAACTTCTTGCGCGAGCAGCCGGATCTCAACTTTCACTGCGAAGCCGTGCGCGACGCCATTATCGACGTCTGCCGGTTCTGGTTCGAACTTGGGGTGGACGGCTTTCGGCTTGATGTCTGCCCGTTCTATTTCCACGACCCGCTTCTGCGCGATAATCCGGTGAACCCCAACCGGCCGCAAGGGCGGCACTTCCTGTTCAACCCGCACACGCTGCAACTGCAACGCTACAATGTCGCGCGGCCTGAAAATTTGGCCTTCCTCGAACGCCTGCGCGCAACCGCAGACGAATACGACGCGCGCGTGTTGCTGGGCGAACTGCACGAAATCGAAGGGCTCGACTTGTTGCGCGACTATACCGCGCGCGGCCGGTTGCACATGGCCTATGGCTACTGGCTGCTCGGCGCGGAGCGCATCGACGCCGGCATGATCGTCAATCTGGCGCGCGCACTGAAGCTTGAGGAGGAAGGCGGCGTGCCATGCTGGTCGATTGACAATCACGACTTCATTCGCGTGCAAACTAGGCTCGGCCTCGACGCCGCTTCGCGCGACCTGCCGCTGGCCCTGCTGGCCGCGCTCACGTGCCTGCCTGGCGCGCTTTGCATCTATCAGGGAAGCGAACTCGGCCTCGAACAGGCGTCGATCCCCTACGAGAACCTGATCGACCCCTATGGACGAGAATTCTATCCGGCCTTCGAAGGACGCGACGGTTCGCGGACGCCGATGCCCTGGAACAACGAGCACGAACACGTCGGCTTTAGCACGCGCGAGCCGTGGCTGCCGATCCCGGCGTCGCACCAGGCCGCCGCCGTGTCGCAGCAAGACGCCGAGGCCGGTTCGCATCTCAACCGCTTGCGCAAGTTCTTTGCGTGGCGACGCGATGTCCGCGCCTTTCATGGCGGCGCCTTCCATCTTCTGGATGCGCCAGACGACATGTTGGCCTTTCAGCGCGCCTCAAACAGCGATCGGATTTTCTGTCTCTTCAATCTCGCTCCGGAGCAGCGCACGGCGCACTTTCCGGATCGCCTCACGGGGCGACCGGCGGAAGGGCATGGATTCGGCGGCGCGTGCGAAGGCGGGCATGTCACGCTGCCGGCATGGGGCGCTTACTTCGGGTGGTCGCAATGAGTTCGACGCGCGAGGCGCTGCTGGCCGATGCGGTGATGGTCGACAAAATGGCGCCGCCGGCGCCGCCGGATTGGTGGCGCGGCGCCATTCTCTATGAAGTGTACTGGCGCAGCTTTCTCGACAGCAACGGCGACGGCGTCGGCGACTTAACCGGCGTACGCGCGAAGCTCGACTACATCGCCGACCTTGGCGCCGACGCCATCTGGCTGGCCCCGTTCTACGCTTCGCCGCAGGAAGACTTTGGCTACGACATCGTCGATGCGCGCAGCGTCGATGCGCTGGCCGGTACGATGAACGACTTCCTTGAGCTCATCGAAGCCGCTCATGACCGCGATCTTAAAGTGGTTCTGGATTTCATCCCGATCCACACGTCAAACCAGCATCCGTGGTTTATCGCCAGCCGCCGCGATCGGGAGAACGATCGTGCCGACTGGTACATTTGGGCCGACGGCGCCAGCGACGGCGGTCCGCCGAACAACTGGCTTTCGTCCTTTGGCGGCTCGGCGTGGACCTGGGAGCCGCGCCGTTCGCAATATTATTATCACCCGTTCTTGCCCTGCCAGCCGGGCCTCAATCTACGCACGCCGGAGACGCTTGAGGCCGTACTCGGCGACATGCGCTTCTGGCTCGATCACGGCGTCGACGGTTTCCGCTTGGACGCCGTGCAGTGCTTAGCCTGCGATCCGGCGCTGCGGTCCAACCCGCCGACGGCGAGCGACGGCTCGCCTATTCTGCTCGGCGGCGGACCGCACAACCCATTCCGCAAGCAATTGCATCTGTTCGACCGCGATGTTCCCGAGGCGATCCCGATTATCGAACGCATGCGCGCCGTGATCGACGAATATGATGGCGAGCGTGTCTTAATCGGCGAACTTGCCGACGTCGATTCCTCACGCGCCGCCGAGAAGTACACCGTAAACGGCAAACGCTTTCACGCCGTATACGACTTCGATCTGATCACTTGCCGGCAGGAGGAGATTGCGGGCATCGTCAAGCTGCGCGACTATCATCTCCGCAC
>CALBSY010000217.1 GCA_937967725.1 uncultured Alphaproteobacteria bacterium
GTCGTTCTGTACCGCCCTGATTCGGATAGCACCAGCGGTCAGCATTCAGCCGTCAGCGATGAGCCTGCCGAATTCAATCTGTTATGCTCAATCCCGATTGCCGAAGGTTTAACGGCTTCTCCGAGAAATGAAAATGACTTCGCGCATTCCCGTCGTCGGCGTTCGCCAGTGCGGGCGGTGTGGAATCCAATATCCCGGTGGCGCTTGCGTGCGTCCACCTTCAAGCAACCGTCCTGGCCGGTCTCCCATTCGCTGCGTACCGGCGCCTTCCTGACGGTGGGCGCGAGCGTATCCGCGACGGCTCGCTTGCTCGCATCATCGACGCACCCAACGCTTGGCAATCGCGGTACGACTTAATCGAAAGCATCGTCCGCAGTTTGCATTTCGGCGGCAACTATTTCGCCGAAGCCCGGTACGGCGGGGACGGACTGTTTGAATCGCTCGTTCCGTTGTCACCCAATGCGGTCACGGTTGAACACACGCAAAGCGGCGCCGTCCGGCTTCGCGTCTCCGAGCCCGGCGGAAGCCGCGTGCTTGTGGCGGGCGAGTTCTTGCACGTCCGTATGCCCGGCAACGCGCCGACCGACCTAACCGGGCTGTCCACCGTGCAACGTGCACGCGGCGCGCTCGGGCTCACATTGGAATTGAACGAAGCCGCCAATGCATCGGCGAACAAGTCAATCGGCGGCTACATCATTCAGCCTGCGGACACGAACACGCGTTCCAAGCGTGCAAAGGCCGACGAGATTACCGAGCAAACGCAGGGTCCACATGACCGCTTCCGCGCGCGCATTCTCGATCCCGGCGCAAAGTTCGTCCCCACCACATTCTCAAACACCGACGCAGAGTTGCTGGCGAGCCGCGAGTTTGGCGCCGGGGAAGTCGCCCGCATCTTCGGGACGCCGCCCGGCATGGTAGGAATTCAACAGACACAGTCGTACGGCTCGCAACAGCAGGACGCGCAAAACTTCGTCACGGTCTGTCTTGGACCGCTGGCGAACCGCATCGAAAGCGCTTTTGAGCGGTGCTTGCTGTCCGACGAAACGCGCGCCGAAGTATTCTTTGAGTTTTCAATTGACGGGCTCTTGCGAACTGACCCCGGCGAACGGTTCCAACAATACCAGATTGGACGCAACGTCGGTCTGTATTCGCCCAATGACTTGCGACGGCTCGAAAACCTACCGCCGCGGACCGATGCAGGCGGCGACTCGTACGACGCCCCAGAATCGCAAGCGCCAGCACAAACCGAACCACCGCTCGCGAGCGCGACGTGATGGGCCTTCCACTCGAAGAGATCCGAGACGCTTCGGAGGAAGCGCTCCGCAAGATCGACAACGATCCGGACCGCATTGGCGAACTGTCGGACGACGACCTAACGGCGGTGGCGCTGCAAATGAAGACACTGCACCCGATGGTGGAGGCCGCGCTGGTCTCTCTCTGCGGCAATGTAGAGTCCGCAAACGGCGTGCTCGCTCGCGTCTACAGGTACTCACAAGGCAAGTTGGTCAAGCTTGTTCGCGGGGCGCATGTTGCGATGAAGACCCACGGCAACCCCAGCACCGGCCAACTCGCCGCGCTTCTCATCGATACGAAGACTGCGGTCGGCGCGATCACAACCGAACAAGAACGACGCAACGCAACGCGGGCGGGTCGCATGAACTGACGTGAATTCCGCCGGGACTCCTTTCCATCGTCAGCGGGCGCGCGTGCATCCGGACGAATAATGCGAAGCTGAAGCCCGGTCCCGGCGGTGCATTGGCAACCCGGCAAGCTTCGCCAACACGCGCAACTACCGAGACGACATGACCGACGGCGAATCCTACCGCAAAGAGCCCCGCAAACAGGACACCGCGCGCGCACATATTGAACGACGTTGTCTGAACTGCGGGAGTGCATTCACGACGGACAGCCGATTCATTCGGCTTTGCGACACATGCAAGCACGGCCCGAGACGAAGGTGGACATGACGTGAGCCGACCGCATCCGTTTGTTTGTCCGCGTGGACTAAATCGCGTCGAAGCGGCTCGGTACGTGGGCGTCAGTCCGAACACCTTTGACAAGCTGGTGTCGGAAGGCCGAATGCCACGGCCCAAGCGGGTCGGTGCGCGGGTAGTTTTCGACTCTCGGGCGATTGACCTTGCGTTTGATGCGCTCGGGGACGAAGCGGAAGGGGTCAACGATTGGGATTGACCGCCGTGGCAACCGTCAAGCTCGCTTACGTGGACCGATTCAAAGACGCGCGGAGCGTGTGGCGTTACTACTTCCGCCGTTCGCGCGGAAGCCGTCGCATTCCGCTTCCGGGTCGTCCTGGCGATCCTGAATTCATGGCGGCGTACCAACTCGCATGTGCGGCGTTCGCGGACGTTGAACCGATGCGAACACTTGCGCCGACGGCGGGGAGCATGGATGCGCTCGCCGCCGCTTACTATCGGTCACCCGCATTCCTGACTCTTCGCCCGAGCACGCAGGCAACGTACCGCGGGATTATCGACCGCTTTCGGACCAAGCATGGAACCAAGCGGGTCGCTCAACTGGAACGGCGACACGTTCAACAATTGATCGCTGAGAAGCTGCAAGAAAGCGGACCTTGGGCCGCGAATAATCTTCTTTCGCTCTTGAAGTTATTGATGCGTTACGCGGTGGAGAACGATTGGCGGCGCGACGACCCGACCGTGAGCGTCCGCGCGATTCGCGCGAAGACGGAAGGCTTCAAGTCTTGGAGCGACGATGAAATTGCGAAGTTTGAGAAGAAGCATCCGAGGGGAACGCGTGAACGCTTGGCGTTGGCGCTCTTGCTATACACCGGCCAACGCCGGGGCGATGTTGTCCGCATGGGTCGTCAGCATGTGAGCGGCGACACGATCCGCGTTACTCAAAACAAGACGGGCGCCAGTCTTGTAATTCCTATGCATCCGAGGTTGCGCGCCGAAATTGACACGCTACCCAAAGACGATCTGACTTTCATTCGGACCGCATGGGGCAAACCGTTTACGGCGGCGGGTTTTGGAAATGCGTTCCGCGATTGGTGCAACGACGCGGGATTGCCGAAGCTAAGTGCACATGGCTTGCGAAAAGCCGCGGCACGTCGCCTCGCCGAAGCCGGATGCACCGCGCTTCAAATAGCGGCTATCACGGGACACAAGACACTAAAGGAAGTCAGTCGTTACACTGCCGCGGCGGATCAAGAGCGCATGGCGCGAGACGCAATGAAGCGAATCGGCGACGACTAGGTGCGTAAGCCAAGCGTCTTCAATGCCTCTTGTGCAGTTGACTTGGCGTCGGCCCATTGAATGATGTGCAGCTTCTCGAAGAACAGCTTCAATTCTGGACCTAACGTTACGTTCTTCACGCTGATAGGCAGCACTTTGACATTTGCCGTCTTAGCTCTAGCCACTTCCTGAAGCACGTCCGGGCTATCGTTCGCGCCTTCAGTAAGCACCAAGACGACAGCGGTGGCGTCCTTGATGGCCTGCGTTAGTTGCGCCGAGTAATTACCGGCCTTCATCTTTACGTGGTCGATCCAAACTGCCTGTTTCAAGCTACGAAACTCTGCCGCCAACACGCTGGCGATCTCCGTTCCGTCGCGTCGGCAATAACTGATGAAGACGTGCCGCTCATCATCTGCATCAGGCGTTTCGCGTGCGTCTGGCGCGGCTTGATAAAAGAGCCGCAGGTCTAACGTGCTCATGTCCTTGATCCCCGCACGGTCAAGTACGCCGTTCACGCCGTGATAGACGTTGCGCACCTTCTTTCCGCGCCACTCGACGACGTAGTCGCTTTGTCGTCTTTCTTCGGCGCTCTCAAGAACACCACGCAACCGCGGATGCATTGGAATTTTCTCTTTCGATCCATCTCGCTTGTAGAAGACAAGGACACGTTCCTGAAATTTCACATGATCCCATTTCAACGACAGCACTTTGCTCATGTGCTGACCCGTGAACATCGTGATGTAGATGAAGGCGCGTAGGTGCGGCTCCGTTGGGTATGAATCGGCGGCTGTTAGGATTGCGTCGCGATCTTGGTCCGAAAGTTCGCCCCGCTCCTTCGGCGCTTCGTCCGGAATCCACATCACCGGAAGGCCGCTGATTACTCCGCGTTTCCACGCCAGCCGCAACGCGCTCTGGAGTATGATTAGAGCCTTCCGATTTGTGTTTACCGAGAGGTTCGATCTCGATTGCGCAAAGTCGTGACAGAGATTTCGAAGGACGTTTCGCTCGCAAATTTCATCGAGAGTTTTCGACCCGAAAAATGGGCGCAGAGCGCGGACATGCGTTTCAAGAGATGCTGGATGAAGAACGTGCTTTCGCCTGTCTTCGATGTAGGCGGTGAGGACTTCCCCGACGGTCTTTGGAGTCTCATTGCCCAAACCGCGCTCCTTTATTGTGCAAAGCGGGGCGACCATGCCGCGAGTCGCCTCAGTAGGCGATAGCTTTCCGCAATGTGTTATGCCCGTGTAGACATGATTTCGGTGAGGGCAAAGTGTCCTTGGGTTGTTACTCACAGACGAATGAAGAACGCTCGCTCCCAACTATGGCGGGAGCGGATTCCCAACGCCTAGCAAAATCAAGTGGTTACGAAGGGGCTGGCGGAGAGGGAGGGATTCGAACCCTCGGTGGGCTTGCACCCACTCCGGTTTTCGAGACCGGCCTATTCAGCCACTCTAGCACCTCTCCGGAGCGTCTCCCGTTTCTGGGGAGGGCGGGTGTTTAGTGCAAGGCTCGGGCCGGGGCAATTGCGCCAGCGTCCACAACGCGGGCCAGAGAGCTTCGGCGGCCAACACCGGCGGGAAGCGTCGGCCGAAGAAGTCGAAAACATCGGGCAAGCAGTGGAAGCGGCGCAAGAACCATAGGCCGGGCCGGAGCTCGCGGTCGGCATTGGCGGGCGGCTGTACCCAGCGGATTCGCCGCCATTGGCGATCCACCAAGCCAGATAGGCCTCCGAGGCCCGGCATCGTCGTCCCTAGGCAGGCTTCCGGCGGATTTCGCTCCGCCCCCGCATTGACGGGCGGGGCGGGACCGCCTTATACCCGCCGCTCCCCGCCCGGGCGAGCTTCGTCCGGGCGCGATTAGTTTTTTTGGAAGCGAGACCGATGTTCGCGGTAATCAAGACCGGCGGCAAGCAGTACCGGGTGGCCAAGGATGACGTCATCGTCGTCGCGAAGCTCGACGGTAAGGAGGGAGGCAAGGGGCCGTTCAAGGACGTGCTGATGACCGGCGACGGCAAGACGGTGAAGCTCGGCAAGGACGCCGCGGGTGTTACCGTCACCGGCAAGCTGATCGAAACCGGCAAGGGCGAGAAGGTGACGGTGTTTAAGAAGCGCCGGCGCAACACCTACCGCCGCAAGCTCGGTCATCGCCAGGCCGAAAGCCGCGTGCAAATCACGGCGATCGTCGCGGCCAAGAAAGAAGACAAGGAATAAGAGGACGCCATGGCTCACAAAAAAGCAGGCGGCAGCTCGCGCAACGGCCGTGACTCGGCCGGCCGGCGTCTGGGCGTGAAGCGCTTTGGCGGCCAGTCCGTCAATGGCGGCGAGATTCTCGTGCGCCAGCGCGGAACCAAGTTCCATCCGGGTTCGAACGTCGGCCTCGGCCGCGATCATACGCTCTTCGCTCTTTGTCAGGGCCAAGTAGCGTTCGCGACCAAGCGCGATGGCCGCACCTACGTGTCGATTATGCCGACGCCGGTTGCGGCAGAATAGGCGAGAACGGAAGAGTTTCCCGGATCGCCTGACCAGAGGGCGATCCGGATCCCAAAGTTAGCGTGGGGCGCCCGGATCAAAGGCGCCCCATTTTCTTTGCCCCACGCGTTGAGAGCCAAAAAGGAGCGGCTCATGCGCGATGTGAACCAGATCAAGACAGAGAGACTAAAGCTGCGGCCCATGCGCATGGCGGATGCGCATCGCGTCGCCACGCTCTGCGGCGATCCGGCGGTGGCGCGCATGATCCTGCGTGCGCCGTTGCCGTATCTGCCGGTCGCCGCCGAGGGCTGGATCATGACGCTTGCGGCGCGCAAGCCGCTGGCTCACGATTTTGTTTACGCCGCCGATTTACCCGGCGAAGGCCTGATCGGCGTCGTCGGCGCGCACAGGAGCGGCGATGAGCCATACGAAGTCGGCTATTGGTTCGGCCGGCCTTATTGGGGGCAGGGCTTCGCCACCGAGACGCTGAAGGGCTTCCTGGGCGAGGCGCGTAAGCTCGGTCAATTGCAGGCGGGCCATTTCATCGACAATCCGGCCTCGGGACGCGTGCTGCAGAAGGGCGGCTTCGCCTATACCGGCGAAGTGAAGCCGATGTTCTCGCTGGCGCGGGGCGAAAGCGTGGCCTGCAAGCGCATGCGCTACGCCGCCAACGAAGACGTTTTGGCGGCGTAAACGGGCGGCTTGGCTGGCTTTGGCCGTCGCAGGATAGCGCGCGCCCCGTGGCGAAGCGGGGCGGCGCACGCTAAGTACGGGTAAGAGCGGAGCATCGAATGGGTTTGCGCGTAGCGGTGGTTGGCGCCACGGGGAACGTGGGCCGCGAAATGATGATCATCCTGGAAGAGCGGCTGTTTCCAGCCGACGAAGTGGTGGCGCTCGCCTCGCGGCGTTCGCTCGGCAGCGAGGTCAGCTACGGCGACAAGACGCTGAAGTGCAAAGACCTCGAGAACTTCGATTTTTCCGGCATCGACTTGGTGTTGATGAGCGCCGGTGGGGCGGTGTCGAAGGAATGGTCGCCGAAGATCGGCGCGACTGGCGCGGTGGTGATCGACAATTCCAGCGCCTGGCGCATGGATCCGCGCGTGCCTTTGATCGTGCCCGAAGTGAACCCCGACGCCGTACATGGCTTCGACAAGCTCAATATCATCGCCAATCCGAACTGCCCGACCGCGCAGCTGGTGGTGGCGCTGAAGCCGCTGCACGACCGCGCCAAGATCAAGCGCGTCGTGGTGGCGACCTATCAATCGGTCTCCGGCGCCGGCAAAGCGGCCATGGACGAACTCTGGAATCAGACCAAGGCGCTCTACGTCGCCGACGAGATCACCAAGGAAGAGTTTCCGGCGCAGATCGCGTTCAACGTGATCCCGCATGGCGGCGACTTCATGGACGACGGCTACACTACCGAAGAGTGGAAGATCGAGGTCGAGACCAAGAAGATCCTCGATCCCAGGATCAAGCTCACCGCCACGAGCGTGCGCGTGCCGGTGTTTGTCGGTCACTCCGAGGCGGTGAATATCGAGTTTGAGAACGAGATCGACGCCGACGAAGCGCGCGAGATTTTGCGTGAGGCGCCTGGCCTGATGGTGATCGATAAGCGCGAGGACGGCGGCTACGCCACGCCGGTCGATTGCGTCGGCGAATTCGCCACCTTCGTTTCGCGCATCCGCAATGACAAGACGGTGGAGCACGGCCTGTCGATGTGGGTGGTGAGCGACAATTTGCGCAAAGGAGCGGCCCTGAACGCAGTGCAGATCGCCGAGTTGATGCTGAATAAGGGCCTGTTCAAGCGGCTCGCGGCGGCGTGAGGGCGCGCTCGATCAGGACGTGAGCGTTCCTGACATCTGCTGTGACAAAATGTGTTCGCGCTGAGCGGCTTTGCCGATGCCTAGCGTGCGCGCACCTCCTATCTACGCGGGCAGAGGGGATGCATGGCCGCGTTCGATCAACCGCCGCAGATGGAGATAACGTCCAATCAGTCCGCGCCGGCTGCGGCGGCGGCCGATGTTGCGCGGGCGGTCGAGCCTTCCGATGCCGAACGCCGTGCTGGCTTTATCGTCGCTGCTTCAGCCTACCTGATGTGGGGTTTTCTGCCGCTCTACCTGAAGCTGATCGCGTTCGCCGACGTGCGCGAGGTGCTGGGTCAGCGCATTCTCTGGTGCGCGCCGGCGGCTTTGATCGCCGTTTTCGTGATGAGCGGCTGGAAGCGCGGCTGGGCTGAGATCGGCGCGGCGCTCAGGCCGCGCATGCTCGGCACGCTGGCGGCCTCGGCCTGCTTCATCTTCGTGAACTGGGGCCTTTATGTTTGGCTGGTGTTGACCGAGCGCGTGATCGAGTCGGCGCTGGCGTATTTTCTGGCGCCATTGGTCAGCGTCGCCATCGGCGTCTTCTTTTTTAAGGAAGCGATCACGCGCTGGCAGATCGCGGCGTTAGCATTGGCGCTAGTCGGCATCGTCGTGCAAGGCTTCGCCATCGGCGCGCCGCCTTGGATGGCGCTGGCGCTCTGTGCGACATGGTCAGTCTACGCCGTCATCCGCAAGCGTGCGGCGGTGCCGGCCGCGACCGGCTTGCTGGTCGAGACGCTCGCGCTTGCGCCGCTGGCCGCCGGTCTACTTTATCTAGTCGCGCGCGACAGCGGCCTCGCATTCACAACGAGCTGGGATCATGGCCTGCTGTTGGCGCTCGCCGGACCGATCACGGCGCTGCCGCTAATGGCGTTTGCATTCGGCGCCCGGCCCGTCCGCTTCGTC
>CALBSY010000218.1 GCA_937967725.1 uncultured Alphaproteobacteria bacterium
TCGGCATGCCGCGTTCTATCTGCACTGCTTCGGCGCCGGCCGTGAGCTCGACGCACTGCCGAGTCATCGAGCTGCCTTTCTAGCGGCCCTGGCAGACGTATGAGCCGCTCGCGCAAGCCGCGGCGATGGCGCTGGTCAGTTCGGCCGTGCAACTGGCGCCGTCGAAACTGCCGATGCTGAACTGCGGCAGCTCGCCTTCGAATAGGCGCGGCACGTGGCTGCGGATGGAGTGGGCGTCATAGAGCACGATGCGCGGATGCCGCTGCCGCAGGCGCGCGATCTCGCCGCTCAGGGCGTTGTGATAGGGATCGAAGTAGGCGGCGCGGCGGCGCGCAATTTCGCCGGCATCGGGCGCACGCCCCTCGTGGTACAATGGCGCACCGTCAAAACCAGTGGTAGGGCAAAGTTCGGTGGTGGCGCGCCCGGGATAGAGCGAGCGGCCGCTCGGGTCGCGGTTCATGTCGATCACCGACCGGCTGATCGCGGTGCGCACAATCGTGGCGCCGAGGTCGCGCGCAAACCCATAGAGGCGATCGACATGGAAGTCGGCGTCGAAGCACGCACGTTCTGGCGAGACATAGGTCTCAGCCAGCGCATCCGGGATGATCAACCCCGCATGCGGCACGCTGACGATCACCGGAGCCTCGCCGCGCTCAACGCCGAGCCAGCTTTCCATATGCGTGACCTTCGCGCCGGAAGCTGAGTATGGCTACACTGCCCAGCGAAGGAGAGTGCATTGACATCGCTGTGGTTTCAATCCGCGCTGCTGCCGACAGGCTGGGCCGACGCGGTCAGGGTGACGTTGCAACACGGGGTGATCGCCGCGGTAGAGACAGGCGTCGCGCCTGCGTCAACTGACGAGCGGCAAGCATTGGGCCTGCCCGGATTGTGCAATGTGCATAGCCACGCGTTTCAGCGTGGCATGGCCGGACTCACCGAGCGCCGCGGCGGCGCGGATGGCGACGATTTCTGGACCTGGCGCGAGGGGATGTACCGCTTTCGCGGTCGGCGGACCCCGGACGATGTGGAAGCGATCGCCGCGCAAGCCTATGCGGAGATGCTGGAAGGCGGGTTCACCCGTGTCGCCGAGTTTCACTACGTCCACCACGACGCGGCGGGCGCAGCGTATGCCGATCCCGCCGAGATGGCGGGACGCATCGTCAACGCCGCGGAGGGGACTGGCATTGGGCTTACGCTGTTGCCGGTGTTTTACGCGCACGCCGATTTTGGCGGCGTACCGCCAACGCCAGGACAACGGCGCTTCATCAACTCGGTGGACGGTTTCAACGGTGTGCTCGAAGCCAGCGCGCGGCATATGCGCGGGGACGCTACGCTTGGCGTGGCGTTTCATAGCCTGCGTGCGGCGTCGGTGGAGCAGATCGCCGAGATTCTCCAGGCTGGCCGGCCGGGACCCATACATATGCATATCTCCGAGCAAATGCGCGAAGTGGAAGCGTGTGTCGCTGCGCATGGCGCGCGCCCAGTAGACTGGCTGCTCGACAATGCGCAGGTCGACTCGCGCTGGTGTCTGATCCACGCCACGCATTTGAGCGCATCGGAAACCGAGCGTTTGGCGGCGAGCGAAGCCGTGGCTGGGCTATGCCCGGTCACGGAAGCGAACTTGGGCGACGGCGTGTTTCCGGCCGCGCGCTTTCTGGCATTGGGCGGGCGGTTCGGTTTGGGCACCGACTCGAATGTCATGATCGACGCAGGCCAAGAGTTGCGGGCGCTTGAGTATGCGCAACGCCTGACGCTGCAGGCGCGGTGCGTGTTGGCCGACGAGCAAACCGCCTCGGTCGGCCGGCGGCTGTTCGACGCTGCCGTGAACGGCGGAGCACAAGCGCTCGATCAGCACGCGGGCATCGCGGTCGGAAGTGGCGGCGACATCATCACGCTTGATATTGCCCGGCCGGAGTTCGCGCATCGCGGCGGTGACGGCCTGCTCGACAGCTGGATTTTTGCGACGCGCGGCAGCGCCATCGACACGGTATGGCGGCGAGGCGTCAAGGTCGTGAGCGGAGGACGGCACAGGCAAAGCGATGCGATCGCGGCGCGCTACCAAGCGACGTTGGCAAAACTCGCCTCGGATTGAGGGCGCCTTCGACGATCTACGGATTGAAATCCAAATAGTGCGCGGCTTCGCCGACTCCAGCGGACGCAGCGTTGGGTTCGCGCACGACGAGCGCGGTGGATTTAGCCAGCACCGACAGCAGCGAGGAGTCTTGATTGTCGAACACGCTGATCCGGCCATCTTCTTGCAGGCGCGCGCGGAGATAGGTCTCCCGCGCGCCATTGGCGGCAAGCGGCGTCGCGAGCGCCGCGGCGTGCGTGCGGAGGGCGGCCTGCGGGTCGCGGCCCATCATGACGTCGAGGATCGGGCGCAGAAAGAGCGCGGCGCAAACGAGCGCGGACGCCGGATTGCCAGGCAGCCCAAGCACGAGGCCGCTCTCGGCGACCCCGAACCAGGTTGGTTTGCCCGGCCGCACAGCAATTTTTTCGACAATGATCTCCACCCCGAGGCGTTTGAGCGCTGGGCGCGCGTGATCGTGTGGACCGACCGAAGCGCCGCCGATCAGCACAATGAGGTCGCTGGTTTGGAGCGCTGCGCGCGCGGCCTCCATGATCCGGGTTTCGTCATCGGGCAGCGGCGGTGCGCGATGCGCAATGCCGCCCCATTGTTCGATCATGCCGCGCACGGCGAAGGCGCCAGACTCGTAGACCTGATCAGGCCGTGCTTCGGCGCCCGGTTGCGTGATTTCATCGCCGCCGGCGACCACGGTGACGTGAGGCCGCCGCATCACATCGAGTTCGGCGACGCCGGCGCTGGCGGCCAAGCCGATGGCGACGGGACCAAGCTGGCGGCCGCGCTCAAGCAGCAGATCGCCGGCCGCGAAGTCGCCGCCGCGGGGGCGCACATGACGGCCGGATTTTACATTCGCGCCGATTAGGCGCGCACCCTCCACTCTTGCGTCTTCCTGTATCAGCACGCCGTCTGCGCCTTCCGGCATCGGCGCACCGGTGGAAATGCGCACGGCTTGGTTTGGCTTGAGCGCACCCGAAAAGGCCCGGCCGGCGGCGCTCTCACCGACGAGCTCCACATCGCGCGGGGCCGGACAGCTTGCTAGCGCGTAGCCGTCCATGGCGGAGGATGCGAATGGCGGCTGATCGCGGGTGGCGATCAGCGGCGCGGCGAGGACGCGGCTGAGCGCGCGGGAAAGGGCGACGGCTTCGCTATCGAGCGGCTGGGTCCGCGCCAGCATGAGCGCGCGCGCCTCGGCGACGCTCAACATCAATCAGCCTTGTAATTGCCGGATGCGCCGCCGGTTTTCTCAATGAGACGCACCTCCTCAATGCGCATGGCGCGATCGACGGCCTTCAACATGTCGTAAATGGTAAGACAGGCGATGCTGACGGCGGTCAGGGCCTCCATTTCGACGCCAGTCTTGCCGTCGGTGCGCACGCGCGCCGTCACGCGCGCACCAGGCAAGGCTTCGTCAAGCGTAACGCTGACGTCCACAAGCGTGAGCGGTAGGGGGTGACAAAGCGGAACAAGTTCGGCCGTGCGCTTGGCCGCCATCACGCCGGCAATTTCCGCCACGGCGCGCACGTCGCCTTTTTTTGCATCCCCAGCGCGCGCTTGGGCCAGTGCTTGCGCGGTCATGCGCACCACGCCTTGCGCCAGCGCTGTGCGCGTTGTGGCGGCCTTGTCGCCGACATCGACCATGCGTACGCGGCCAGTTTCGTCGAGGTGGGTTGGCTTGCTCATGTCAGCGTTCCGTCAGGCGCGGCATTAGCTCTACCAGATTGCAGGGCAAGTGGCGGCTGTCGATCTGCCAGCGAATGAGCTTGTCCCAGCCGTCCTTGCAAGCGCCGTTGGAGCCGGGCAGGCAGAAGATAAAGGTGCCGTTGGCCACGCCGGCACAGGCGCGCGAAGCGAGCGTGGAAAGCCCGACGCTGGCATAGGAAATCGTGTGCCACACGGCCTGGAAGCCTTCGATCTCTTTATCGAATAGCGGACGCGCAGCTTCGGGCGTCACGTCGCGGCCTGTGAGACCCGTGCCGCCGGTGGTGACGATAATATCGACGCCCTCATCGGCGATCCACCGTTGCAGCGCGGCTTGGATGGCGGCGACATCATCTTTGGTCCAATCGCGCGCCACCAGCGTGTGGCCGTCGCGCACGACGCGATCGGCCAACACCTTGCCCGAAGTGTCGCTTTCTTCATCTCGGGTATCGGTAATCGTCAGCACGGCGACGCGCACCGGTGTGAACTGCGCCGTGTCGGACAGACGTCCGCCGGCGGGAGGCGTTTCGGTCGTAGTCATGTGTCGTGCGCCGCGCGGCGGCGGCGATCCTCTTCAGTCGGCTCAATCCAGTGCGGGCCGTCGGCGCGCATTTCGCTCTTCCAGAACGGCGCATCAGTTTTGAGATAGTCCATTACTTGCTCAACCGCTGCAAATGCCGCCGCCCTGTGCGCGCTTGCCGCGGCGACCAGAACGATCGGGTCGGCTGGCATAACGCGCCCGATGCGATGAATCACGAGCAGGTCGATTAGGTCGTGGCGTGCGGCGACGCTGTCGGCGGCGCGGGCGATCTCTTGTTCGGTAAAACCCGGATAGTGTTCGAGTTCTAACCAGCGCACGCCGCCCTCGCCGCGGCAGAGGCCAATGAAACTGGCGCAGGCGCCGGCGCGATCATCGCTGACGAAGGCGCGCAGTGCGGCGTGTGGGTCAAAGGACTCGGTCGCGATGGTGATGCGCGTCATTTCAGCACCAGGGCGAGGGCGGCGACGCCGAGCACCACGCCCAGCGCGCGCAGGATGCCGGCGCGGTCAAGCTTCGCTACGCTGACCCCGGCGCCGATGACTGCGCCAGCCAGCGCCGCTGCAATCAGGTACGGCAGGAACAACGGCAGGGCGGCGAGCGAACTCATACGCCCGGCCAGGCCCGCTGCGGAGTTCACGATGATGAAGCAGGCGGCAATGCCGGCGGCCTTCTGCGGATCGCACCAGCGCGCGAACACCAAGAGCGGCGAAAGGTAGACGCCGCCGCCGATGCCGGTGAGTCCGGCGAGCGCGCCAAGTGTCGCGCCCACCGGCAACGCGACGGCGGGCGAAGGCGCGCGTGTCACGAGATTGGCGTCCAGCTTTGGCCAGATCAAATAACGCAAAGCAGCGGCGCCAAGCGCGAGTGCGAGCAACGGACGGTAGAGTTCGGGCGGCACGTCGATGCGGCCAGAAAACCAAGCGGCAGGGATGGCTGCAACAGCGAACGGCCAGAACACGCTCCAATCGAACCGCCCGGCGCGCAAGAAGGCGAAGGCGGCGTACCCGGCAACGATAATGTTGAGCACGAGCGCGGCGGGACGGATTTCCTCTGGCGCAAGGCCCCACAGCGCCATCAGCGCGATGTAAGAAGAAGCCCCGCCATGGCCGACAGACGAGTAGAGCGTCGCCGCCGCGCCGATCGCCAGCGCCAGCAACAGGAGCGACTGGCCGTCCATGCTCAACCTCCGCTCAGCGGCGGCATGAACGCCACTTCGCTGTCGTCGGTCAGCGCGGCGTCGTCGTGGCG
This sequence comes from uncultured Alphaproteobacteria bacterium, assembly GCA_937967725.1. GTDB lineage: Bacteria > Pseudomonadota > Alphaproteobacteria > Caulobacterales > Aquidulcibacteraceae > Vitreimonas. The sequence continues at coordinate 5,574 of CALBSY010000218.1, forward strand.
GATCGCCTTGTCAACGGCGACGATAACGCCGGGCGCGGCGAGCGCGTCGCCCAGCGCTGCGTTCTCGGCGGCAAGGCGCGCGCGCAGCGCCGATAAACTCCGGGTGTCCTCGACCGCAATCTCGCCGGCGCCAGCTATGTCGCGCAGGCGGCCAAAGAAAAGTACGTGCGCCATGATCAGCCGCCCGTCATCGACATGTGCCGCGCAAGGGCCGGCGCCGCGTCCCGTTCGCGGATGATGAAATCGTGCGCTTCCGGCTTTGTACGCATCGCCGCGTCAATCAGCGCGCGCAGATCGTCTTCGCTGGCGCCCGCGCGCAGTGCGGCGCGGAAGTCGGCGTGATCGTCGCGGCCGAGACAGAGATAGAGCCGTCCGGTGCAGGTGAGGCGGACGCGATTGCAGCTGGCGCAGAAATTGTGCGAGAGCGGCGTGATGAACCCGAGCCGGCCGCCGGTCTCGCGGATGCGTACATAGCGCGATGGGCCGCCAGTGGAATCGGGAAGGTCCTCGAGCGACCAATAGGTTTCGAGTTCGTCTCGAATATCCGCAAGGGAAACGTACTGATCGGTGCGGTCTTCGTCGATCTCGCCGAGCGGCATGGTTTCGATCAGCGACAAATCCATGCCGCGCGCATGCGCCCATTGGATCAGCGCGGGAATTTCGTGGCGGTTGTCGCGCTTCAGCGCGACGGTGTTGATCTTGATACGAAGGCCGGCGGCTTGTGCTGCGTCGATGCCAGCAAGCACAGTGTCGAGCTGATCGCGGCGTGAGATGCGTGCGAACGTGGTGCGATCGCGTGTGTCGAGGGAAACGTTGAGGCGGCGAATGCCGGCGGCGGCGAGCGGGGCGGCAAATTCGGCGAGGCGGGCGCCGTTGGTGGTGAGCGTGAGTTCATCCAGCGCGCCACTTTTCAGGTGACGCGAGAGGCGTTCAATGAGCGTCATCACATCTCGCCGCACCAGCGGCTCCCCGCCGGTGAGGCGCAGTTTCCTGACGCCGGCGGCGATGAACACAGAGCAGAGCCGATCCAGCTCCTCGAAGGTCAGCACATCGGCCTTGGGCAGGAAGGCCATCCGTTCGGGCATGCAGTAGGTGCAGCGCAAGTCGCAGCGATCGGTGACCGAAACGCGCAAGTAGGTGATGCGGCGGGCGAACCGATCGACGAGCGCGTTCATGGCGCGACTCGCGATCTGGCGGCAGAAAAGGGCGGATGCGCGCAGCCGCGATCCTCGCTGGCGGCGAGAGCCGCCGCTTCGGCGCCGACAAGGCGCTGGCCGATCTCGGTGGTCAGCGAATGATTGCGCGCGTGGCGGCGCTGCTTGGGGGCGAGAAGCTGGCGGTGGTGGGCCATCCGGAGGCGGCTGTATTGCTGAGCGCCGCCGATTTGCGCGATCCGCACGATGCGGTGCGCGGGCCGCTGGCCGGCGTGCTGGCGGCGCTCGATTGGGCCCAGGGCGCCGAGTGGCTGATGACCGCGCCCTGCGACACGCCACTGCTGCCCCGCGATCTTTATGCTCAGCTCATCGCCGCCGCCGAGGCTGCGAGCGCCTCCGCCGCGCATGCGCGTACTGATGATGGCGTGCACGCGCTCTGCGCCGTGTGGCGACCGGCGCTGGCCGCGCCGTTGCGGACGGCGTTCGCCAAGGGCGTGCATCCGCCTGTGCGGGAATTGGCGCCGGATGCGGTCTATGTGCGGTTCGCCGATGCGTCGGCGTTCTTGAACGTCAACACGCCCGACGATCTCGCCCGCGCGGCAGCGCGGCTCGGAGGCAGCTGAACCGTTCACGCCTTCGCTGCTTCGCGCAGCCTTTCGACCGCTGCACGCGTATACGGATCAAGCCCGGCGCCGCCGGCGTCGAGATGGGCGATGATTTCGCGGCGCATGCGCGGATCCCAGAATCGCTTCAGGTGATCGGCGATGCCGGCGATTGCGGCGTCCTCGCCCTGCGCGGCGAAGAACTTGCCGATCTGGTTGGCCATGTAGACGAGCTTCTCAATCTGCATCGCGCTTGATCCGCTCCGAGCGTGTGAACACTTCGAGCCCGTTCTCGCGCACGACGCCGCAGACGGCAATCGCGGCGTCTTCGGCCAACCGGAGCGCCAACGCTGTCGGCGCCGAGATGGCGGCTAGCACCGGCGCGCGCGCGTAAGCCGCCTTCTGGATGAGCTCCACGGAGACGCGGCTGGTCATCAGGATGACGCCATTGCTGGCGTCGCGGCCCCGGCGGGCAAGGGCGCCGATCAGCTTGTCGAGTGCGTTGTGACGCCCGACATCCTCGCGCAGCGCCACGATGCCCTCGCTTGGCGTGTAGAAGGCCGCGGCGTGTACGGCCCGCGTCTCTTCGTTCAAGCGCTGCTGCGCTGGCAATTGCGTCATCGCTGTTGCGACTTCAGTTGCGGCGATCTCAAAATCGGAGCGAACCGCCGCCACCGGCCGCATCGCATCTTCCAGGCTCTCGACGCCGCAGAGTCCGCAGCCGACCGGTCCGGCTCGGCGCCGCCGGCGCTGCGCCAGCGCGTTGCGTGCGCCATCCTTCAGCCAAAGCCGCGCTTCGATGCCAAGGTCGGCGTGAACGATCTCCAGATCGCGGATGTCGTCGAGCGCGCCGACGAGGTCTTCGGTCAGCGCGAAACCGTAGGCGAAGTCTTCAATGTCAGCGGGCGTGGCCATCATCACCGCTTCGGCGCCGCTATCGACAACAAGCGCGATCGCGGTTTCCTCGGGCACAGCGCGCGCGCCTTCGCTCCAGGCGCCGTCGCGAACCGCCGCTCTGGGCGCCCGCACGGATGGGGCGCGCGGCTCGCTCATTCCGCGCTGACGGCGGGGCCGATGCGCCGGTTTCGTTCGGACAGCGCTTCGTACTCTTCCTGCCACTTGGTCGGGCCGTTGGAGGGTGCGACCTGCACGGCGGTCACCTTGTATTCGGGGCAATTGGTGGCCCAGTCGGAATATTCGGTGGTGACGACGTTAGCTTGCGTGTCGGGATGGTGGAACGTCGTATAGACGACGCCCGGCGCGACGCGATCGGTGACGAGGCAGCGCAGCGTGGTTTCGCCGGCGCGGCTGGCTAGCCGCACCCAATCGCCGTCCTTCAAGCCGCGGTCTTCGGCGTCGAGCGGATGCATTTCCAGCCGATCCTCGTCGTGCCATTCGACGTTCTGCGTGCGCCGTGTCTGCGCGCCGACATTATACTGCGTGAGCACGCGCCCGGTGGTGAGCAGCAGCGGATAGCGCGGGCCGACCTTTTCGTCCGTCGGCACGTATTCGGTCAGCACGAAGCGGCCCTTGCCGCCGACGAACTGGGCCGCGTGCATGACCGGCGTGCCTTCCGGCGCCTTCTCGTTGCACGGCCATTGCACCGAACCCAGCTCGTCGAGCTTCTCGAAGCTGACGCCGGCGAAGGTCGGCGTGGTTGCGGCGATCTCGTCCATGATCTGCGAGGCGTGCGTGTAGCGCATTGGATAGCCGAGCGC
>CALBSY010000219.1 GCA_937967725.1 uncultured Alphaproteobacteria bacterium
CCCACCAAGCGTCGTCGCCGCCTGCGCGCATTGCGGCGATGATGCGGGCGTCGACTTCCTCGTCCTGCAGGATCGCGCCGTCTCTTTTTGAGACGAAGATCGGCAGCGGCACGCCCCAGGCGCGCTGACGTGAGAGCAGCCAGTCGGGGCGGTCTTCGATCATGCCGCGGATACGATTGTAGTCCTTGGTTTCGCCGGTGCGCTTCTGGCCCCAATCGACGCGGTCGATCTCGTCGAGCGCCACTTGGCGCAGCGTGCGCCCGCCGCCGATCGCGTACGGCTTGTCGATGGCGATGAACCATTGCGGCGTATTGCGGAAGATGAGCGGCGCCTTCGAGCGCCACGAATGCGGGTATTGGTGTTTCAATTGTCCGCGCGCCAGCAGCGCGCCGGCTTCGATTAGCGCATCCATCACCGCCTTGTTGGCGGGGCCGTCCTTGCCAAGGTTCTTACCTTCGAGTTGCAGGATCTCGAGCCCCTCGAAACCCGGCGCTTCCTTCGTGAAGCGGCCTTCTTCGTCGACGGTGAAGGGAATGCCTTCCTGGCCGAAATGCTTGGTCCAAATGACGAAGTCGTCGGCGCCGTGGCCGGGCGCGGTGTGCACGAAGCCCGTGCCCGCGTCGTCGGTAACGTGATCGCCGGCGAGCAAGGGCACGTCAAAATCATAGCCCTTACCCCGGAACGGATGCGCGCACACGACCTCGCTTGGATCGAAGTCGCTGACGCGTTTCCACGAAGCAGCTTTCGCCGCGCGCATCACCTCTTCGGCGAGATTGTCGGCAAGCGCGAGCTTGTCGCCATTCTTCACCCACGGCTCGAACGGCAGGTCTTTCTCGATGCTGCCGACCTCGTAGACGCCGTATTTGATCGATGGCGAAAACGAGATCGCGCGGTTGCCTGGGATCGTCCAAGGCGTCGTCGTCCAGATGACGATGGAAACGCCGCTCGGTCCGCCTTTGACCACCGGAAACCTCACCCAGATCGTCGGGCTGGTCTTCTCGGCGTACTCGACTTCCGCTTCCGCGAGGCTCGTGCGCTCGACCGGGCTCCACATCACGGGCTTGGAGCCGCGATAGACGAGGCCGGTGCGCACCACCTTTAGAAACTCAGCGGCGATCGCCGCTTCGGCTTCGAAGCTCATCGTCGTGTAGTAATTGGCCCAATCGCCCTCGATGCCGAGACGGCGGAATTCTTCCGCTTGCAGCGGAATCCATTTGTCGGCGTAGGCGCGGCAGGCGCGGCGAAATTCGACCGCCGGCACGTCGCTTTTCTTGCGCCCCTGTTTGCGGAAATCCTCTTCCACCTTCCATTCGATTGGCAAGCCGTGGCAGTCCCAGCCGGGCACGTAATCGCAATCGAAGCCGGCCATCTGCTTTGTGCGCACGACCAGGTCTTTCAGGATCTTGTTTTCAGCGTGGCCGATGTGGATGGCGCCGTTCGCGTATGGGGGCCCATCGTGCAGGATGAATTTCGGCCGCGCCTTCGCGGCTTCACGCAATTGTGCGTAGAGGCCGATCTCCTCCCAGTATGCAAGCCGCTCCGGTTCTTTGGCGGGCAAGCCCGCTTTCATGGGAAATGGCGTGTCGGGCAGAAACAGTGTTTCGCGGTAATCGCGACCGGACGGCGCATCGGCGGCCAAGGTCAAATCTCCGTTCAGGCGAATGTGATCTAGCAGAAAATCGTCCCGGCGCCGCGGAGCCAGCGCTCAAACGCGGTCCGGGCGCGGAATTCGCATAATCGCCGGACGGAACAGGGAGGCGCGGCTCATGCGTTCCCCTCTAGCACAGGCCAGCCACTTGAACAGCGTCTCTCACAAACGCCATATGCCATTGCCCCGCCCCGCCTACGGGTCTAAACCCCGCGCCCGGACAGAAACGCCGGGAAGACGCCAGATGGGCGCCGCAACGCAACGCTTGCAGACTATGACGACAGCGCACGACTTTTCCTTCGCCAAGCTCGATGAAGCCGGCGAGATCAAGCTCGAAGATTTCCGCGGCAAAGCCGTGCTGGTGGTGAATGTCGCCAGCGCGTGCGGCTTCACGCCTCAATATCGCGATCTGGAAGCGCTCTACGAGGCGAAGTCCAGCAAGGGCCTCGTCGTGGTCGGCGTGCCGTGCAACGATTTCGGCCAGCAGGAGCCAGGCGAAGAAAAGCAGATCCGCGAATTCTGCGACACCTCCTACCACGTCTCGTTTCCGATGACGGCGAAGGTGGAGATCGTGCCGGAGGCGCGCCGGCATCCGTTCTACCGCTGGATCGCCGAGCAAGTCGGCGAGAGCGCCCTGCCACGGTGGAATTTCCATAAGTACCTGATCGGCAAGGACGGGGCGTTGGTGAACACCTTCTCCTCCAAAGCCGCCCCGCTTGGGCCGGATATGCTCGAAGCGATCGACAAGGCGCTCGCCGCCTAGCGCGTAAATCCGCGCCAAAGCTTGCACCCTGGTTCCCACGGCCTATCCTGCCGCCATTGGAGGCGGGACTTTGGGCGCAACAGCCAGCGAAGACATCGCTTCAGGCGGGCGCACGCCAGATCGCGGCGTCGCACGGCGGCAGGCATTTCTGCACGCGGCGCGCGAAGTGTTCCTGGAGCACGGCTACGAGGCGGCCAGCGTCAACGACGTCGTGCGCAAGGCCGGCGGCTCTCTTGCCACGCTCTACGCGCAGTTCGGCAACAAGGAAGGCCTCTTCCTCGCGGTCACGCAAGATCAGCACGAGCGCTTCACGCAAGCGATGACGCCAGAGTGCGTCGATCACCTGCCGCTCGACGAAGGACTTCAGGCGATCGGCGAGCATTTCGTGCGCGCGCTGCTGACGCGCGACAACCTTGCCTTTTTCCGCATCGTGATGAGTGAAGGGCGCAAATTCCCGGAACAGATGCGCCGCTACCTCTCGGTCGGCGCCGACAAAGTGCGCGGCGTCATCGCTCGCTTTCTTGAAGCGCGCGACGTCGACGTCGAGGACGCCGAAGTGGCGGCATCCTACCTCATGGAGCTTTGGCGCAGCCGCCACCACTACCGCGCCCTCGCCGACGAAAGTTACCAGCTCTCCGACAAAGAGATCGCAGCCCACGTGGCGCGCGCGGTGCGCTTCTTCCTCAATGGCGCATTGCGGCGCGAGCCAAGCTGAACGGGCGTCCTGGAGCCGTATTCAGCTCTGATTCAGGTCCGGTTCAGGCGGCATGGACAATGCTGAAGCTTGCGAGGGTGTGTCCGAAAGGACGCCCAGGGAGCTTGCAATGAAAACTGCCCTCATCGCGGCGTTGGCCGCCTTGAGCGCTGCGGCGTTAGCCGCTCCGCCTGCCTACGCGCAGCGCGGCGGCGATGGCGACCGCGGCCGACATGAGCGGAACAACGACGGCCGGCGTGGCGGCGAGGACAATGATCGCAACCGGCGTGGCGATGAAGCCCGGCGTGGCGACCGCGGCCAGGACGCGCGGCGCGGCAATCAGGGCCAGCGCGAACGCGCGTTACAAGCGCGGCGCGAAGCGGCGGGGCGCGCATTGCTTGAATCGGCTCGTCCTCGCGGCGGCGGCGACTGGGCCGCGAACCGTGGCCGAGACGGCGGGCGCGACGCCAACCGCGGTGATCGCGGCGGTCGAGGCGGTGGTGATGCGAGCCGCGGCGGCAATCGCGGCGGCGGTGACCGTGACTGGGGCGACCGCGGCCGCGACCGTGGCGGCGGCGACCGAGACTGGGCCAACCGCGACCGCAACCGGGGCGGCGGCGACC
>CALBSY010000220.1 GCA_937967725.1 uncultured Alphaproteobacteria bacterium
GGTCGGACGGCCATGGTTTTCGACAGGTATTAAGGGTTGCCAAAGGCGGCAAGCAAGGGGCCCCTTCGCATCTACCAAAGCAGTCGGAACTGGGGGACAGAGGCGGCGTTGCCAGGCCGTAAGGCCGGCCATTGTCGCGCCAAGGGACTTCAGCCGGGGGCGTCGTGGGGCAAGGGCCCGGCGCGACCGCGCCGCGACCGCGTTGGGCCCTTCATGCGCGCGCGGACTTGCGGGATGGCGCGGCGCAGCGGAAGGGTGGCGGCGATGACGCCCTCCATTCTCTACCGCTTGGCGGCAACAGCCGCCGTACTTGGCGGCGGCGCGCGCATCTTTGCGGCGTTCTCGCTCATCGGCGATCCCACCGTGTTGGAGTGGCTTTATGCGGCGATTGACGTCTTACTGCTGATGGGGCTGATCGGCATCTATCTCGACCGTGCCGCCCGGCTAGGCTTTCTCGGACTCGCCAGCTTCGCCGTCGGCGTGGCGGCATTGTCCTTTGTCGGCGGGCCAGATGCAGATCCATTCGGCTTCAGCACGTACCAAGAAGGCGCGGCGACGCTTGCCATTGCGATGGTCGCGCTGAGCATTGCCTGGCTGCGAAGCGGCGAACGACCGCTGGCGGCGCCGCTATGCTGGTTCGGCAGCGCCATCGCCGCAGGCGTTTTGGGTTTTTTGCCCGCGCCAGCGCCGAGCTACGGACTCCTCGCGGCGGGCGTGCTGTTCGGTGCGGGCTTTGTCAGCGCGGGCATCGATCTGTTCCGCCGCAACTAGCGGCTGGCGCTGCGGCCCCCGCCAGCAGGACGTTCGCCGCTCTGACGATCCGAGACGCTTACCCATCGCGGGTCTTCCTCGGCGATGAGATCGCGCGGCGCGGCGGGCGCGTCCGCCGGTTCGAGGCCGGGCAGTTCTGCTGCGACAATGCGTCCGTCGGCATCGCGCTCGACCGCCGCGACACGACCAATCACGGTTCCATCGTCGCCGCGCACCTCGATCCCGACCGCTGACTCAGGAAACTCGTCGGCCAACGCCACAGTGGGCGCACCGAGCATAAGGGCAAAAATCAGGGTTCGCAGCATTTGCGTTTCCGCGCCCGGCGCGGCCTTCCAGCTTCCATTGGACAGGTGGAAAACGCGCGCTGCGGATCACCGTTCCAGAGCTTGCGAATGTTTCTCCGAGCGGCGATATGGAACCCGCAGGCAGGCGGCGGACGGCCGCCCCGCCAACCCGGTCAGGTCCGGAAGGAAGCAGCCGTAACGGGTTGCGTACGGGTCGCCGTCCTGTCTGCACTCTCCCACGACCTACTCAGCAGCGAGCGCAGCGGCGTCGAGTTCGGCGACGAACGCGCTCACCAGCGAAGCGGCTTCGGCGGGACGCTCCCAGTGCACAGCGTGACCCACGCCGGGCAGCGCGAAGAAGCGTGTCGAAGGTAGCGCGGAGCGCAGATCGCGCTGGTCCGTCCGCGGGCAGTAAGCGTCGCGATCGCCCCAGATGATCGCCGCCGGCGCGCGACAATGGCGAGCCGCGCCGCACGGATCGAAATCAATGAGGCCCTGCACCACGCCACGCCAAGCATGTCCGGGCATGCGCAGCGTTTCGTTCACCGCCGTATCGAGAAAGGTTTGAGGGATCATATTGGCCAGCGTGCTTTCCTGGAAAGCCAACGCGAACTCACCGCCGCAATCGCCGCTAATATCGGCAACCGCTTTCTGGAGCTGCTTCATCGTCGATGTGCCATGGAAACGCGCAAACGCGCCGACGAGCACCATGCCAGCGACACGCTCGGGGTAAAGCGCGGCCATCTGCAACGCGACCGCAGAGCTCATCGAGTGACCGACGATCACCGCACGCTCTATGCGCTTGCAATCCAGGAACGCCGCCACATCGGCGGCGAAGTCGCGCATGGCGTAGCCGCTCTCCGGTTTGGCCGAGAGACCGTGACCGCGCTGGGTTAGACAGAACACGCGCCATGCATGCGGCAACAGCGGACGCATCAAGTCGAACGACCGATGTGAGTCCGACAGACCGTGAAGCATCACGATCGGCAAACCGCCAAGATGGCCCTGCTCAACATAGGCTAAACGCACGCCGGTCGAGAGATCGGCAAATTTGCAGTCGGTGCTCATGGAACTGTTCCTGGAAGGTTGAACCGGCGGCCCGCCTCGGGGGCTTGGGAGGTGGCCGGCCGCCGGTTCGTTTCAAGCTGCGCGCTGGGCGGCGCTCAGCTCGCGGGCGCGGCGCGCGAGGCGTCCGGCCCAAGGGCTATGGGGTTTGTGCGCTAACCGCTCCGCCGCGAGCGCTTCAGCGGTCGCCGCCATACCGCCGCGGAGCGCCGCATGCAGCGCCGTCAGGGTGAGGATATCGCGCTGTGCATGGCTGCCGCCGAAGCGCTGGGCGACGCCGCGCGTGGACACGATCTTGTCCACGCACTCGCCGTAGCGTCCGGCCTCATAAGCGACAAACGCCTCAGCGAGCGGCAGCCCGATCTTGCGGGTCATGTAGCCATTGTCGCCGCGGCGCGCGACCGCGCCGCGCATGGCTTTCAGCGTGCGCTCGACATCCGCATCGCGTCCCGCGCCGAGGAACGCCATGATCGCGTGCAGATCGTTGAATGCATAGAACGCATCTTCGCCAGCGCGCTGCCAGCAGTTCGCCAGCGTCTCAAAGCGATCGCCGACGTCCACGCCTTCAAGGTGCAGACGCCACAGCATGGCCGACGCATCCACCCACTCGAGCGCAATTTGGGCGTTCGAATCCGGGCGCACCTTCTCGTCGTAGAGCTTCAACACCTGGGCGATGTCCCCCTTGTCGAGATAGAGCAACCCGAGGTGCCACCAATTGTGATAGGCGAAGCCGCTCTCAGGGGCCCAATGCTCGGCGTTATCGGCGAGCCACGGGATGCCGGTGTCGAGATCGCCGCGCATTTCATTGACGTGCGCCACAGCATGCACGGCCCAGCCGTCGCGCGGATCGGATTCAACGGCCTGGCGGCCATAGATGTCGGCGCGGGCGAAATCGCCGCACTCTTCGAAACCGAACGCGGCCATGCCTTGAATGTAGCTATAACCATCCTCGCCGCGCCTGAACGCACGCAGCGCCTGTAGCGGCCAATCGCGCAATTCGGACTGCAAGCCGAGGAAGAAGCAGCCATTGTGCGCGTACTGCACGGCCAACGCGTCGCGCGGATTGTCTTGCGCGATGCGGCCGAAGCGAGCGGTCCCCTCGGCGAAACGGCCTTCCGCCCAATCCTGCGCCGCCTGCAGATGCTGGCGTTCGCGATCGTTCAGATTGGCCTGCGCGCAGGCGCGCAGGCTTTTGGCTGTCTCCTCGGCGTAGGCTTTGTCCGTCTGCAGCACGAGAAGGCTGGCGCGCGCCGCCCAGTCACCGACGAAATCGGGATCTTCAGCGAGCGCCGCGTCGAGCGCGCGCGCCGCCTGGCGCTGGGGGCCGGCAACGCGT
>CALBSY010000221.1 GCA_937967725.1 uncultured Alphaproteobacteria bacterium
GATGCCGGCTGCGAAGGCGAGGGGATGGCCGAGTGTTGTGTAGCCGTGAAAGAGTTCAATCGGCGTGTCGGCGTTGGCGAGGATGGTGTCGTAAATCTCGCGCGAACAGGCGACGGCGCCCATCGGCACGGCGGCGTTGGTGATGGCCTTGGCCATAGTGAGGATGTCGGGCTTCACGTCGAAGAAGTGCGCCGCGAATGGCGCGCCCAGGCGGCCGAAGCCGGTGATCACCTCGTCGAAGATGAGCAAGATGTCGTGCTTGGTGCAAAGCTCGCGCAGGCGCTGCAAATAGCCCATGGGCGGGATTATGACGCCGGTGGATCCGGCGACGGGCTCGACGATGACGGCGGCGATGGTCTCGGCGCCATGCAATTGCACCAGTCGCTCAAGCGCATCCGCCAATTCAGCGCCGTAGGGAGGCTGACCGCGCGAGAAGGCGTTGCGGGCAATGTCGAGCGTGTGTGGAAGGTGGTCGACGCCGCTGAGCATGGGCCCGAACTTCATGCGGTTGCGCACAATGCCGCCGACACTGATGCCGCCAAAGTTGGTGCCGTGATAACCGCGCTCACGGCCAATTAGGCGGTACTTGCCCGGCTTGCCGCGCGCGGCCTGGTAGGCGAGGGCGATTTTGAGCGCGGTGTCGGCGCTTTCGCTGCCGGAATTGGTGAAAAACAAGCGATCCATGCTGTCGGGCAGGATTTCGCCCAGCCGGTTGGCGAATTCGAACGCGATCGGGTGGCCCAAATTGAAGTTCGAGACGTAGTCGAGTTCACCCGCGGCGCGCTGAATCGCCTGCACGATGCGCGGGCGTGCGTGGCCACAGGCGACGCACCATAGCCCTGCCGTCGCGTCGAGTACGGGGCGTCCGTCGGGGGTGTAATAGAACATGCCTTCGGCGCGAGCGACCATGCGCGGATCGGATTTGAATGCGCGGTTCGAGGTGAACGGCATCCAGAAGGCGTCGAGCGAATTGGGCCGAGGCGCGTCAGGCATCAGCGCCTTATGGACCCGCGCCGCGGGGTCCTGCAATCGATCTGCGCTTCAAGCCGTGTTGGAAGTGCGCTATCCCTCGGGACATGACCCTGCAGAAGAACCTCGACCGCGCAGCAACCCTCAATTTCCCAACTCAGGCCGTGATCGACGGCAATTCGGCCACCGCCAAGTCTGGCCAGACGTTCGACAATGTCGGCCCGCGCGACGGCAAGGTCGTCTCCAAGGTGGCTCATTGCGACGCCGTCGACGTGGACGCGGCGGTGAAAGCGGCGCGCGCGGCGTTCGAGGATGGGCGCTGGCGCAACCTGGCGCCACGCGACAAGAAGAAGATCATGTTCCGCCTGGCGGAGCTGATGGAGCGCGATCTGGAAGAACTCGCGCTGCTCGAAACACTCGATATGGGCAAGCCGATCCGCGACACGCGCGCCATCGACATTCCCACCGCCATTAATTCGATCCGCTGGTACGCCGAAGCGCTGGATAAAGTGTACGGCGAAGTGGCGACGACGCCGGCCGAGCGCCTTTCGTTCGTGGTGCGCGAGCCACTCGGCGTGGTCGGCGCGATCGTGCCCTGGAATTTTCCTCTGCATATGGCGTGCTGGAAGGTCGCGCCGGCGCTGGCGACCGGCAACTCGATCATCCTGAAGCCGGCGGAGCAATCGCCGTCGACCGCGCTGAAGTTGGGTGAGCTGGCTTTGGAGGCGGGCGTGCCGCCGGGCGTGCTCAATGTTGTGCCGGGCCTGGGCGAAACTGCTGGCCAAGCGCTGGCGCGGCACATGGACGTGGATCTGATTGCGTTCACTGGCTCGGGTGAAGTTGGCCGGAAGCTGATGGTCTATGCGGGCCAGAGCAATCTTAAGCGCGTGGCGTTGGAGCTTGGCGGCAAGAGCCCGCAGATCGTGTTCGCCGACGCCGAAAATCTGGATGCGGCGGCGGATGCCGCGGCTTGGGGCATCTTCTTCAACCAAGGAGAAATCTGCAACGCGGCTTCGCGCCTGCTGGTGGAGGAGAGCGTCAAGGACGCGTTCGTCGAGAAGGTTGTGGCGCGCTCGAAGAATTATGCGCCAGGCGATCCGCTCGATCCGGATAGCGTCGCGGGCGCCATCGTCAGCGAAGCGCAAATGAAGCGCGTCCTCGGCTATGTCGAAGGCGCGGAAAAAGAGGGGGCCAAACTGGCCATCGGCGGCAAGCGCGTGCGCGGCGATAGCGGCGGCTTTTACGTCGAGCCCACCGTGTTCGACGGTGTGCAGAACACGCACAAGCTGGCGCGTGAGGAAGTATTCGGCCCGGTGCTGGGCGTGATTGCATTCAAAAACGAAGACGAAGCCGTGCGTATCGCCAACGACACAGTGTACGGGCTGGCCTCCGGGCTATGGACCGGCAATGTCAGTCGTGCGCACCGCGTGGCGCGCGCGCTGCGCACGGGTCTCGTGTGGGTCAATGGCTGGGATGCTTGCGACATCACGGTGCCGTTCGGCGGCATGAAACAATCCGGTTTCGGGCGAGATCGCTCGCTGCACGCGCTGGAAAAGTATACCGAACTCAAAGGCATTTCTATCACTTACGGATAAGCGCGCACGCATGACCGCCAAAATCGCCGATGCGAAGGAAGCCAAGGCGTTCCTCGATGCGCATCCGCAAATGCAATTCTTCGAGATCGTCTATGCCGGCCTCTCCGGCGTACCGCGCGGCAAGCGGCTCCGCAGGCACGAACTCATGCCGCTCTACGAAAACGGACGCTTCCTGCCGTCGTCGCTCCTGGTCACGGACATCACCGGCAAGGACGTGGAAGAGACCGGGCTGATCTGGGAAGGCGGCGATGCAGATCGCGTCGGTCGTCCCGTTCCTGGACGTCTCACGATGGCGCCTTGGCTGGGCGAGGACATCGCGCAGGTTCAGCTTTCGGTCTACGAGACCGACGGCGGGCCAATCGACCTGGACCCGCGCCATGTTCTGGCCCGCGTCGTCGATCGCTTCGCCGCCGACGGGCTGACGCCAGTCGTTGCGTGCGAGCTAGAGTTTTTCCTGCTTGACGTGAAACGCGATGCGTCGGGTCGGGTACAATTGGCGCGCTGGCCGGTGTCGGGCGCGCGGCCAAGCACGCACGACCAATACTCGCTAGAGGAGATGGCCGACGCCATGCCGTTCCTGCGCGAGCTCTGGAAGGCGTGCGACGCCCTTGGCGTGCCGCTCGAAGGTGCGATCAGCGAGTACGCGCCGGGACAGCTAGAGATCACGCTGAAGCATCATGCGGATGCGCGGCGCGCAGCAGACGATGCGGTGCTCTACAAGCGCGCCGCACGCGGCTGCGCGCTCCGCCATGGCTGTGAAGCCAAGTTCATGGCCAAGCCGTTTGCTGAGCACGCGGGCTCGGGCATGCATATGCATGTCAGCGTCAACGATGCCGACGGCAAGAACATCTTCGCGAGTGACGCGCTCGATGGCGCGCCCGCGCTAAAGCATGCGGTCGGCGGCATGAAGACCCTACTGGCGGATTCGATGGCGATTCTGGCGCCGAACGCCAACTCGTACCGGCGCTTCAAGGCGAACTCGTACGCGCCGGTGGCACCGGTGTGGGGCGTTAACAATCGCACCTGCGCCTTCCGTGTCCCGGCCGGTGCAGCACCGACGCGTCATATAGAACACCGCGTCGCCGGCGCCGATGCGCATCCGGCGCTGGCGTTGGCGGTTGTACTGGCGGGAGTGCATCACGGGCTAACCCAAAAGCTCGATCCGGGCCCGCCGGTGGCCGGCGACGGATACGAGGCCGCCAAGAGCGGCGACCGCATTCCTACTAATTGGTTCGCGGCGGTGGACCGGTTCGCGGAGTCCGCGCTGCTGAAGGACTACCTGGGTGACCGGTTCGTCAGCACCTACGCCACCGTCAAGCGCACGGAACAGGAACGCTACCAGTCTGTGATCGCGGACGTTGATTATGAGTGGTATCTACGTGCGTCATAACAGGCTGGCCCACGCGTGACGCGGGCGGCGGGATGAAGGGAAGGGCGGAGCCATGGCCAAGGGGAAGTATCTGCGGGGCGCCTCGCGCCGGTCCTTGCTGCAGCAGTTCGGCGCCGCGGCGATCGGCATTTCGTTCGCGGGCGGGCTGAGCGCCTGCGGCGGCGGCAACCGCCGGGTGGTCAACTTCTACAACTGGGACACCTACATCGGCGAGACCACGCTAGCGGATTTCGAAGCCGCAACCGGCGTGCCGGTGCAGATGAGCTTGTTCGCCACCAATGACGAATTGTTCGCGCGTCTGCGCGCCGGAAATCCGGGGTTCGACGTCATCGTGCCGTCGAACGAGTTCGTCACGCGCATGAGCCAAGCGCAGATGATCCAGCCGCTGGATCACGCGCAGATCCCGAACATGGCCAACCTCGCGCCAGAGTTTCAGGACGCTCCCTTCGATCCGGGCCGGCAGTACTCCATGCCGTATACCTGGCTGACGCTCGGCATTGGCTATCGCAAGTCGGCGATGCCGGCGGGATTCGTGCCGGATTCATGGGGCTATTTGCTCGATAACGCGCGCTTTTCGCAACGCATCGCGGTGCTGTCGGAGTCCGCGGACTTGATCCGGCTCTCGGCCAAGTATCGCGGCCACTCGCTCAACAACATTCCGGACACGCTGCTCTCGGAGATCGAGCAGATGCTGATCCGGCAGAAACCGCACATAAAAGCGTTACACGAAGATGACGGGCAGGACCTCTTGGTCTCCGGCGAAGTCGATGTAGTGATGGAATATTGCGGCGACATTGCCCAGATCATCAGCGAACACGGCGACGAAGAGTTCGGCTGGGTGATCCCGCGCGAAGGCACGCTGCTCAACCAGGATTGCCTTGCGATCCCAACTGGCGCGCCGCACGTTGAGGACGCGCACGCGTTCATCAACTACCTGCTTGACGCCGAAGCGGGTGCAGCGATCGCTGAATACATCCAGTATCCGACGCCGAACGCGGCGGCGCGCGATCTGCTGCCGGATGAGTATAAGAACAACCCGGTGATCTTCCCGACGCCGGAAATCATGGCCGTCAGCGAGTACGGCGCGTTCGAAGGCGACGAGCGCGCGAGGCTCTACGAGGAAATCTTCACCCGCATCAGCGCGGCGTAAGGAGAAGCCGTGGAGCAGACATGGCGTCAGGCGAGGGCGGCGTTCGCGGCGATTGCGATTCCGCCCATCGCTTGGCTCCTGCTGTTCTTCCTGATCCCGCTTGGCGTGATCTGGGCCTATTCGTTCGGCGAGAACGTCGGGCCGATCAGCATCGACTTCACCGGCACGTTCGCCAATTACGGGCGCGCCCTCGAACCGCTCTATCTCGGCATTTTTTGGAAGAGCCTGATCATCGCCGGGCTGACGACCCTGCTGTGTTTGCTCATCGGCTTTCCCGTGGCGCTCGCCATTGCTTTCGCCTCGCCGAGAGCGAAGGCGTGGCTGCTGCTTCTGATCATGCTGCCATTCTGGACCAATCTGCTGATCCGCACCTTTGCGTTGATCGCGGTGTTGCGTGAGCAGGGCTATGTGAACTTCGCGCTCGAATGGCTGTGGAACAACGCCAGCGGCTTCATGGCGCTGGTTGGGCTGCAGCCGCTCGGCGATTATGAGCCGCTGACGCTGCTCTACAACAATACCGCTGTCGTCATTGGTTTGGTCTATGTGCATCTGCCGTTCATGGTGTTGCCGCTCTATTCGGCGCTCGACCGCATGGACCGGTCGCTGATGGAGGCGAGCCTCGATCTTGGCGCCGGGCATTTGCGCACGATCTGGGCCGTCGTAGTGCCGCTGGCCGCGCCGGGCATCGCCTCGGGCGTGCTGATCACCTTCATTCCGGCGTTGGGCGCCTATCTTACGCCGGACTTGCTGGGCGGCACCGATAGCCAGATGATCGCCAACGTGATCGAGCGGCAATTCAAGCGCGCCAACGACTGGCCGTTTGGCGCCGCGCTCTCGTTCCTGCTCATGTATCTGACCTTCATCGCTATCGCGGCGCAGGCGCTGGTGCAGCGGCGCAGCGAGCGGAGGGGCCGATGAGCGAATCGCTCCCTCTGGCCGCGGCCGAGCGCGAACTGGCGCGGCCATCACGCGAGAAGCCTGGCCCGCTGGAATACATGCGGCAGTGGCCGCTGCGCATTATCGTCGGCGCAACGCTGTTGTTTCTCTACCTACCGCTGATCACGCTGATGATCTTCAGCTTCAACGACAGCCGCCGCAATATCGTCTGGCAGGGCTTCACGCTTAAGTATTACGAGAAAGCGCTCGCAAACGACTCGCTGATCCAGGCCTTCGTCAACTCACTCACGATCGCGTTTTTCTGCACAATCATTTCGGTGATCCTCGGCGCGCTGGCGGCGGTCATGCTGTGGCGCTTCCGTTTCCCGGGCAAGACGGCGATCGAGGGCGGCCTGGCGCTGCCGATCGTTGTGCCTGAGATCTGTATGGGGGTAGCGATGCTCGTGTTCTTCGCGCGCGTCGTGCCTTGGCCGGTTGGCCTCCCCTGGCCGCTCAATCTCGGCGCCATCACGATCGCGCACATCTCTTTCGCGTTTCCGTTTGTGGCGACCGTGGTGCGGGCGCGGCTCTCGTCGTTTAACCGCGAGCTGGAGGAGGCGGCCAAGGATCTGGGCGCCAGCGAGTGGCGAACGTTTTGGGACGTGCTGGTGCCGCACATGCAGCCCGGCTTGATCGCCGGCGCGCTGCTGGCGTTCACGCTCAGCTTGGATGATTTCGTCATCACCTTCTTCACCGCCGGCCCCGACACGATCACGTTCCCGGTGAAAGTCTATTCGATGCTGCGTTTCTCGGTGACGCCGGAGGTGAACGCCGCTTCGACTATTCTTATAATTGTCACCGTGGTGCTGACGGCGATCGGTTTGCAGATGCAGGGCGCCCCGGGCAGGGAAAAGAAGGCATGAGCGACGTCGTTCACGTCTACAAGGACTTCCCGCCCGTCTTCGGCGG
>CALBSY010000222.1 GCA_937967725.1 uncultured Alphaproteobacteria bacterium
TCACGAGCGAACCGCGGCTCAGGCTTGCGCGGCGCTCCAATCCTGCATGATGCCCTCCAGCACCGAGAGCGGCACCGCGCCGTTGCCAAGCATGGTGTCGTGGAAGCCGCGCAGGTCGAAATTGCTCCCCAACGCCTGCCGAGCCGAGTCTCGCATCCGGTTGATTGCTTGGCGGCCAACCATGTAGCTGCACGCCTGACCCGGCCACACCGAATAGCGCTCAATCTCTGTGGTGATCGAGCTTTCCTGGTCGCCGGTTGCTTGCATCATGGATGGGATGGCTTGTTCGCGCGTCCATTGCTTGGCGTGCATGCCGGTGTCGACGACAAGCCGCGAAGCGCGGAAGGTCGCCGATTGCAGATAGCCAAGCTTGCCGAGCTGGTTGTCGTTATAGACGCCGAGTTCGTCCGCGAGTTGCTCCGCATAGAGCGCCCAACCTTCGCTGAAGGCCGAGAAGCCCATCAGCGCGCTACGGATGAAGGGGATTTCGCCGGATTCCTGCTGGATCGAAATCTGCCAGTGATGGCCCGGCACGCCTTCGTGATAATTGAGCGTCGGCAGCGTGAAGCGCGGCCATTCGGCGGTGTTGCGCAGATTGATGTAGTAGGCGCCGGGCCGTGAACCGTCGAGCGCGGCGCGTTGATAGTATCCGCCGGGCGCTCCAGCCTCAGTGTAAGGCGGCACACGGCGGATTTCGAGTTGCGCCTGCGCCAATGTTCCGAACGCCTGCGGCATGAGCGAGACGATGTGTTCGGTCTGCGTGTTGAGATCGGCCAGGATCTGGGCGCGGCCGGCGTCCGTATTTGGATAGAGCTGATCGGGGCGGCGCGACAGCGCTTGGATACGCTCGGCGACGCTGCCGCGCGTCATGCCTTCAGCGCGTAGGATGGCGTCCATCTCGGCGTTGAATTGAGCGACAAGCTCGGCGCCCATGTCGTGGATTTCGTCGGGCGACATTGACGTCGTCGTGCGTTGGCGCAGCGCCGCCGCGTACATCTCCGCCCCGTTCTGCAGCCGCCACACGCCGGCGTCGTGCACGGCTTGCGGCCGCACTTGCTGCAAGGCCGCGATCTGGCGCTGGTAAGCCGGCATAATCGCGTCGCGCACCAAGGTTTCGGCGCGGCTGACATAATCGGCGCGCGCTGCTTCATCGACGCCCTCAGTCTCCGGCAGCCTACGCACGAGCGAAGTCACCAGCACGGTTTGATCCGGCGTCATCGAAGCGAATTCGTTGAGCTGGACCAGCGCCTTGTCGATTGCGAAGTCCGGCGCGACCACGCCCGCGGCCGCATCTTCGGCGATGATCGCTGTCTCTTGATCCAGCTGGCCGGCGTACGCTTCAAGCCGCGCCAAATAGGCGTCCGCTTCCTCGCGCGTGCGCAAGGGATGCTGGCTGTCCATAAAATCGGGAACGTCGGTGTACGAACCTGTGAGTTGGGTGACGATGTAAGGCGCGCCGGCGCCGCTGCCGATTTCGTAGCTGAGGTTGGCGACCGAATTTTGGAACGAGGTCTTGACCACATCGAGCGTGACTTTGTCTGCGTCGGCAAGCGAGTCACGGTTGAGGCGGTTGAGGTCGTTGAGCGCGGTTTCGAGGATGCCCCGATAACGGCGGGTCGCTTCTTTCGAAACGTCGCTCAGGCGGTCGATGTAGCGCCCGCCCGCTTGTTCTTCGCTTACGCCAAGGCTGGTGCAGCGCTCCGGCGATTCCTGCAGGATTTGCGTGGAGACACGATCGAGCACGCCGCTCAGGCGGTCGCCTGCGTTATTCTGACAGCCGGCGGCCAGAAGAGCTGCGCTTGCGGCGCCAGCGCCGAGCAGCGCGCGTCGAGACAGATGCATGACGTTCCCCCTGGAGTTAGTTCTGTGGCGCGGACTGTAGCGAGGTGGGCGCGCCTCACAATCACCGATGCGACGAAAGCCCTAGAGCTTCAGGCCTGCGACCACAGGCACGTGGTCGCTCGGCCGCTCCCACGAGCGGCAAGGCACGTGAATGTGAAAAGCTTCGGCCTGCGATGTCAGTGCGACGTCCGCCGTAGCCCAGATGTGATCGAGACGGCGTCCGCGATTATTCTTGGTCCAGTCGGGGCTGCGGTAGCTCCACCAAGTAAAGAGTTTTTCCGGATCGGGTCTGTGCGAGCGCGCGAGATCGACGAACCCGCCTTGTTCGCGCACGGCGTCAAGCCGGGAAGTCTCGCCAGGCGTGTGGCTCACCACGTTCAGCAGCTGCTTGTGGCTCCAGACGTCGAACTCGCCCGGCGCCACATTCAGATCGCCGACCAGCACCGTGGGCGATCCGCCTCTGCGCTTCTTGTAGAGCCGCTTCATGCGGTCCAGCACGTCGAGCTTGTGCTTGAATTTCGGGTTGCCGACCGGATCGGGCACGTCGGCGCCGGCTGGCACATAGAGATTGTGAACTTCCACGCCGTCGATTTTTGCCGCGGCGATGCGTGCTTCTGTTTTCGGGCAGATGGCGGGCGCTTCGATCGGTTCGAGCTTTAGCTTCGAGACGATGGCGACACCGTGCCAGCCTTTTTGCCCGGCCACGTGCATGTGCCGGTAGCCGGCTTGCCTAAACGCTTTCTCCGGAAACTCGCCGTTGCGGCACTTGATCTCCTGCAAACACAGAACGTGCGGCTTGGCCTCCGCCAGAAAGCGAAGAACGGTGTCGATCCGCAGCCGCACCGAATTGATGTTCCACGTGGCGATTCGCAGCATTGGTCTGGTTTTGGGCGGTTCGGCCCGGAAAGACAAAGAGGCCCAGCCGCTTTCAGCGACCAGGCCTCTGAGCGCCTTGAGGGGGGCGCGTCTCGCCGGCAGGGGAGTCCGGCAGAACGGCCGCCGCGCTGGATCCGTCAGCGGGGGGACGACGCCATCCAGGGGGATGAGCGGCGGTCGCTCGTTGTATGTACGCCACAGGGGCGAAAAAATCAAGGTTCGGCTGGTGAAAGTCCTTGCCTTGACGGACTTTTCACGTTCCGCGGCGCGCCGCTATCGGCGGCCGCCCGGCCTGCGGTTCGGCAGCATGTCGTCGAGGCGGAACAAGCTGCGGTCCAAACTGGCGGGCTGCGTCACGTTCGAGAGCGTGATGCGCGTTCTCGCGCCCGTCGCGTCGAGCACATCCCAAGAGCGCAGTTCGGCGTCAGGCCCGTGAAACTGCAACGTGATCTGGCCGTCGGTTTGGCCTGAGCGATCGCGCGCCGTGATCATTAGCCACGGTCCGGCTTCCGAAACGCGCAGCACACGGGCGTCGCGCTCAAGGTCGATGTTCGAACCGAGGATGATGTTAAGCGGCGTGGATCTCAGCGGCGTGCGTTCGGTCGTGCGCAATTCGCTGTCGCGCATCGCCACCACGCTGCCGTCCGAGACGATCAACAGGGATGCGGGCGGGTCGTATTCAAACCGCATCTTGCCAGGGCGCTGGATGTAGACGTTGCCGCGCGCAATCGCGCCGCCCGGCGAGCGTTGGGTGAAGCGCGCCTGCAGATGCGTGAACGCATTGAGCGCACGATTGGCGCGGGCGATGCCTGCGGCGCGCTGGGCGCCGTCGAGCACGACCGGCGTTGTTTGCGCGTAAGCGGCGGGGGCGGCCGCAAGCGCGCCGAGTCCCGGCAGGGCGGTTCTTCTGTTCATGGCTTTCATCTCCGGCGTCATCTGCCCCCAACGCGTGGCGGAAAAAAGGGTTCTTCGGGTGCGGCGATGTGGAATTTTGGTTCAGCCGGGATTCATCGGCGCTGCGTCGGCTGGCCCATTTCGCCAAGATTGCGCGCTTGGAACTGGTCTTCGGGCTTGGAGCGGGGCAGGCTGGTTCGAGCATTGGCGGCGGCGGCCTGGAGAGCCCCTGAGAGGCGAATCTCCTACGCAGTTAACCAAGTTTTGGGCCAGGTTTGCCGCAGCAGCAGCTCGTATCCGGGAGGGGATCGATGCACGGCAAATCCACGCTTCGCAACCTGGCGCTGATCGCCTTGGTGTTCGCGGCCGGACCGGCGTTCGCACAGGACGATTCCGAGGAAGTCATCGTCACCGGCACGCGCGCGGAAGGCACTTCGCCAACGCAATCGATGTCGCCTGTCGATGTCGTTCCCGTTGAGGCGCTGACGGACCAAGGTTCGCTCGAACTGACCGATCAGCTCACCAACATTGCACCCTCCATCAATACGCAGCGTTTCCCAATCGCCGACGGAACCGCGATCATTCGCCCAGTCAATCTGCGCAACCTCCCGCCGGATTCGACTTTGGTGCTGGTCAATGGGTCGCGTCGTCACCGCTCGGCGCTGGTGAACCTGCAGGCCGAACCGTTCGGCACCGTGAATCAGGGTGCGCAGGCGGTCGACTTCGGCATCATTCCCTCCATCGCCATCGGCCGCATCGAAGTGCTGCGCGACGGCGCCGATGCGCAGTACGGGTCCGACGCCATCGCCGGCGTTATCAACGTCATCCTGCGCGACGATCCGGGCCTGCGCATTAGCGCGCAATGGGGCGAGTATTACGAAGGCGACGGCGAGAATTATCAGATCGGCGCCAATTACGGTCTGCCGATCGGCAATGGCGGCTTCCTCAATCTGTCCGCGGAATATCTCTCGTCCGAGATCACCTCGCGCGGCAGCGCGCGGCCTGATGCGGCGGCGGTCGCGGCCTTTCTTGGCGATCCGAGCCTCGTGCCGTTCAACGGCCTCGGCCAGCGCTGGGGCGATCCCGATGTGGAAAGCTGGCGCTTCTTCGCCAATGGCGAAGTCCCGCTTGGCGCTAATCTCGATTTTTACGGTCACGCCAGCTACGTCGACCAGACGACGTTCTCCGGCTTCTTCTATCGCGCGCCGTTCGGCGTGCCGGGCGTCGATCCGCGCAACACGCTGTGCGTTTGCGTCGGCGGCGTGCCGCAAAATACGCCGCAAGCGATCGTCGACGCGATCAATGCGGCTTTGCTCGATCCAAACGACTATCTCACCGCCGACGCCGGCAGCCCCAGCGGCTTCGTTTCGCTCAACCCGATCTGGACCATGTTCCCGGGCGGCTACAACCCGACCTTCGGCGCCGACATCATCGATTATTCGGTCGTACTCGGCGTGCGCGGCGAGTTGGGACACGGTCTGCACTGGGATTTGAGCGGGCGCTTCGCGCGCAACGAGTTGAGTTACTTCCTCGAGAACTCGATCAACCCGAGCCTCGGCATCAACTCGCCGCTCAACTTCCGGCCAGGCGATTTGGCGCAAGAAGAGTCCGGGGTGAACCTCGATTTCGTGATGCCGTGGCATGTCGGCTGGAGCGAACCGATCAACGTCGCGTTCGGCGCCGAGTGGCGTAACGAAACCTACGAGATCGAAGCCGGCGACCCGGCCTCGTTCGCGCAGGGACCCACGGCGACGCTGTTCACGTTCGGCTCGGACGGCTTCCAGGGCGACAGTCCGGCGGCGGCGGGCGAGTTCGGCAGCGATTCGTACGCGGTCTATCTCGATCTGGAGACGACGTTCGATAATCGTCTCACCGTCGGCGTGGCCGGCCGGTTCGAGGATTACGACGAATTCGGCGACACCTTTAATTGGAAGGTGGCCGGACGCTTCGAGTTTACGCCGGCGCTCGCGGTGCGGGGCACCATCTCCACCGGCTTCCGCGCGCCGACGCCCGGCCAGATCAACACGCTGGATGTCACCACCACGGCGGACCCCTCGGGCGCGCTGATCCTACAGGGCACGTTCCCGAGCAACGGCCCGGTGGCGGCCACGTTGGGCGCATTGCCGCTGGATCCGGAAGAATCCATCAACGCCACCATCGGCCTTGTCTATGCGCCGACCAACGACTTCATGGTGACGCTCGATCTCTACCAGATCGATGTCGACAACCGCATTTCGCTGCTGACCCAGGCAGTGACGGCGGGCTCGCCAGAAGATTTGGCGCTGATCGCGGCGGGCTTCCCGGGCATCCGCTCGGCCGGCTTCTTCGCCAACGCCTACGACACCACCGTGCGCGGGGTCGAACTCGCGGTGGTGAAGCGCATCGATCTCGGGGCCTATGGCGATCTCACGCTCGACTGGCGCCATTCCTATAACGAGCAGGAAATCCGCGACGTGATTTTCCCGAACGTCAACGCCGAGCTGTTGTTCGACTACGAGAACCAGCTGCCGGCCCACCGCAGCGTGATCA
The DNA here is from genome assembly GCA_937967725.1 of uncultured Alphaproteobacteria bacterium. Taxonomy (GTDB): domain Bacteria; phylum Pseudomonadota; class Alphaproteobacteria; order Caulobacterales; family Aquidulcibacteraceae; genus Vitreimonas. The sequence continues at coordinate 6,142 of CALBSY010000222.1, forward strand.
CCGCCAATTACGATTACAACGATCGCTGGGGCGGGTTCGTGCGGGCCAATTATTACGACGGCTGGCAGGACCGCACGCTTGGCGAATTGGGCCGCTTCGGCAGCGAATGGCTGGTCGACGCGGAAGTGCAGTTCCAAGTGACCGAGAACGTGCAGCTGGCGCTCGGCGCGGAGAACATTTTCGACGAAGCGCCGGACGCGGAAACCAACTCCACGCTGCGCTTCCTCGGCGCCACCCAGCCGATCAGCTCGCCGTTCGGCTTCAACGGCGGCCAGTATTACGTGCGGCTGCGGGCGGAGTTCTGAGCAAGGACGCGGGATTGTGGAAGCGGGGCGCGCGGCTTAACCGCCCGCGCCCTTCTTGTTTGCGCGAACCCTGATTCCCCGTGACCGGCGCCGCGCCCCATCACGCCGAGCTTTCGCGCTCTCGCCATCGTTCGGCGGCGCGTTCGCCCGCGGCCTCGAAGCACGCCAGCCGATGGCCCGCTTCGGGCGGAGCGCGCAGCGCTTCGGCGTGGCGGTGCGGTGCGGCGTGCAGGCGCCGGGAGAGCCGGCGCGCGTAGGCGGGGGGATCGTTGAACACGCGGATCAGCGCCTCGTAGCGCTCGGCCAGCGGCCAGGCGGAGCGGACGATGCGCGGCTTGAGATCGTTCTCGTGCACCCAGAAGCGATCCTGCGCGCTGATGCAGGCCCGGTTGGAACGGCGTGCGTTGCGGCGGGCGGCGCGGCGCTGGGGCGGGGCCGGCGCGTAGGCGACAAGCGCGCGCTCTTCGCGGTAGATGCGCAGCGGCGCGCCGGGCGGGG
>CALBSY010000223.1 GCA_937967725.1 uncultured Alphaproteobacteria bacterium
CAGCAATTAGCTCAAAGAAGCCATCCACATAACGCTGGGCGCTGCGCCTTGCGCGATCGGAAAGGCGCGGCGCAGTAGCAATGGCGGCATTGAGCGCACCGCGCCGCGCCTGGAAATGGGCGATGGCAGCCGGAAGCTGATCGTTATGCATGCAATAACCGCGATAGTAGCGCGTACGGATGTCGTTGATCGGCACTTGCGGCGGCGGACCGGCGTAAGGCGCATTGACCAAGCCGGAGAAGTCGAAATCGTAGGGCGCCGGGATGAGCGCGTTGCGCGCCGTCTCCGACGCCGCCAATAAGCGGCTGTTGTGGCAGCATTCTTCCCCTGGGCGCGCGGTCACCATATCCCAGTCGAGATTGCCGATCATGAACTGGAACAGCGCATACCGCGCCGCCGCGGCGGGATCGAGCTGCGCTGCGCGTATCTCGCCGGCCATGACGTCGATCTCAACGCGGTCGTTGCGCCGAGCGACGTCATCGACATCCTCGATCAGGAAGTTGAACTGCGTATCGTCACGACCGCGGTCGCTATCCCGGTATGTGATCTGCGCCGGGCGAACGCGGTACGAGTATGGCGTGATCTCGTTGTAGAGCCGGTAGGCGAGCATTTCGAGCGCCACCAGATCGTCGCTATTGCAACGCGTGACGATCTTCAGCCTATTCTGGCCTTGGAACAACGTGCCGCGTCGGCCGTCGCCTTCGATATCGAGCCGCAAGGGCGGGAATCGGCACCAACCGCGCGTACGGCGCGACAGCCCGCGAGCCGAGAGTTCTATCGGGAACACGACGCCGCTCTCCACCGCAGTAATTGTCCCCGGGTGCGGGTCGGTATTCCTTCGCGCATTGCGCGTGATGGTTCCGATTGGTGCCTCGATCAGCAGCTCAACTTCGGCATTCTCCGAGAACAGCGGCGTTTGCGCCGCCGCGGGCGCTGCCGCGGCGCAAGCCAAGCCCAGACTGAGCCAAATCGCGTGCAGAGATTTCATCGGTGCTTTCCCCTGCCAGCATTATGCAGACAGATCGTACAGCATGGAAGACGGGCGCTACGCCATGGTAACGCGCGGAGTGCGCTGTGGTAGTGACACCTGTCACGCCGGCGCGCTTAGACTTTCCCCGTCACAGGCACCAGCGCACCGGTTATGGCCCGCGCATCGTCCGAGGCCAGGAACAGCATCACTTTGGCCAGATC
>CALBSY010000224.1 GCA_937967725.1 uncultured Alphaproteobacteria bacterium
TCGCGCCTAAATTCATGATTGCCGCGGCAGTCTTCGGTCGCCTCAGGAGCAGCCAAAGCAGCTCGTGCGGTTTTGGCGGCGTGCTCACGAACAGTGATACGTCGGGCGGCTCCATCAGCACGAGGCTGCGTACGACATCAGGCTTCCTGATGGCGGCGAGTAGCGCGATGAAGCCACCCCAGGAATGGCCGACAAGATGGGCCGGGCGTGCGCCAATCGCCTCTAAGAACGCAAACAGATCGTCCACATGCGGCAGCATCTGGTCGTCAACGCCGGGTTCGATGTCCGGATTGGGTCGCGCATAGCGGCGGCTGTATGCGACGGTGCGAAAGTGTGCGGCCAAAGCCGCAACCTGTCGATCCCATACCCGCAAATCTGAAGCAGTTCCGTGGATAAGCACAACTGGCTCACCGGCGCCTTGCTCACGATATGCGAGCGAAACGTTGGCGAGCGCCGCTGTGCGGCAGCGTTCAAATCCGCCGGCCATCCTGTGAACCAAGGACAACGCGTCGTGCCCGTCAACCCGCGGCGGCGACAACGAGCAAACGCTTTAGCCTGGGGAACGTGACGCAGAGTTCGCCACTGTCCGCTTCGGGCCAAAGGCAGACATTCGGCGTAGATGGGCGTCCGGCGCTGGAACGCCCTCCCAATGGAGCGAGCGGGAGTCTAAGTTGTGCGCGTGACTCAACCCATCCTCACCCTCGTCGTCGAGGTTGCGAAGAACGGCGTGATCGGCCGCGAAGGCGGTCTGCCGTGGCGGCTCTCTTCCGACATGAAGCGGTTCAAGGCCGCCACCATGGGCAAGCCCATTCTGATGGGCCGCAAGACCTGGGGGTCGCTGCCGAAGAAGCCGCTGCCGGGCCGACAGAACCTGGTGCTCACGCGCGACGCCAATTGCAAAGCCGAGGGCGCGTGGGTCTACACCGATTTCAGCGCCTTCCTCGCCGCCGGTCGCGCCATGGCGCAGGAAGGCGGTGTGGACGAAGTCTGCATCATCGGCGGCGAAATGCTTTATCTCGAAACGCTGCCGCTGGCGCAGCGCGTGGTGCTGACGGAAGTCGATCTTGAGCCCGAAGGCGACGCGCATTTTCCGACGCTCGATCCGGCGCAATGGCGCGAGGTCAGCAGTGAGCGCGTCGAACGCGGCCCCAACGACGACGCCGATTTCACCGTGCGTGTGCTGGAGCGTGACACCTGATGGATTTCGAACTCGTCGCCGCCGGCCTGCAATTTCCCGAAGGGCCGATTGTCATGCCGGACGGCAGCGTCATTCTGGTCGAGATCCAGCGCAAAACGCTGACGCGCGTGTGGAACGGCAGAAGCGAAGTGATCGCCGAGATCGGCGGCGGCCCCAACGGCGCCGCCATCGGCCCGGACGGCGCCTGCTACATCACCAACAATGGCGGCTTCGAATATCACAATGTCGGTGGGCTCAACGTGCCTGGCCACGCCGCGCACGATTACGACACCGGCCGCATCGAGCGCGTCGATCTCAACACCGGCAAGGTCGCGAGCCTCTATGACAAGATCGGCGAGCACAAACTCTCCGGCCCCAACGATCTCGTGTTCGACAAGTCGGGCGGCATCTGGTTCACCGATCTCGGCAAGAATTACAAACGCTCGTCGGATCGCGGCGGGCTGTACTATTGCAAGCCCGACGGCTCGCTGATCAAGGAAGCGGCGTACGGGTTTGTCGGCCTCAATGGCGTCGGCTTGTCGCCGGATGAGGCGGTCGTCTACGCCGCCGAAACCGAAACCGGAAAGCTGTGGGCGTTCGACATTGTCGGCGAAGGCGAGGTGGCGCCGTCGCCGTTCGGATTGCGCGGGCGCGTGGTCGCGGCGCAACCCTACCATTGCTTCTTCGACAGCCTCGCCGTGCAGGCTAATGGCGATGTCTGCGTCGCCACCATCCTCAATGGCGGCGTCACCACAATCACGCCGGCTGGCGTGTCAACGCACACACCATTCCCCGACCCGATCGTCACCAATATCGCTTTCGGCGGCGCCGACATGCGCGACGCGTACGTTACGCTGTCCGGCACGAGTCAATTGATCAAGGCGCGCTGGCCAGAGCCGGGCCTGAAACTAAATTTCGCGCCGTACTGAGGAGGCCGCCATGGCCATCATCGTCCACCACCTCGAAGAATCTCGCTCGCAGCGCGTGCTCTGGCTGCTGGAAGAGCTCGGTCTCAGTTATGAGGTGAAACGCTACGCGCGCAATCCGCAGACGCGCTTGGCGCCGCCTGAACTGGGACAGATACATCCGCTCGGAAAATCGCCGGTGCTTGAGCGCGACGGACGCATCTTCGCCGAGAGCGGCGCTGTCATCGAGTTTTTGGCTGAGACCGAAGCCGGCGGCGCGTTGGCGATCCCGCCGGGCGATCCGGCGCGGGCGGATTATCTGTACTGGCTGCACTTCGCCGAGGGCTCGGCGATGCTGCCGCTGTTGTTAAAGCTCTACGTCGGCTTGCTGGGCGAGGCGGGCGCGCCGCTGATGCAAATGCGGATCGAGCCGGAGATCGACAATCATCTGTCACACGCCGATGCGAAGCTCGGCGGCAGCGACTATTTTGTCGCCGACCGCTTCACCGCCGCCGACATCCAAATGAGCTTTGTGCTCGACGCCGCCAACCAGCGCGGCGGACTGGAGCGTTATCCCAATCTGACGCGCGCCCGCGCCGCCTATCAATCGCGCCCGGCCTATCAGCGCGCACTGCAAAAGGGCGGCCCCTACAAGATGGGCTCATAGCCTGCTGTTTGCGGGCGGCGGGCTGTCGGTCCATATCATTCCGGCAAGGAGATTCGACACCGCCTGCGTTAACGTGACTGCA
>CALBSY010000225.1 GCA_937967725.1 uncultured Alphaproteobacteria bacterium
GCGAACGACGCCGCTCGCGCGCGGCGCCGCCGCTGCAAGTCCTGGCCGAGGCTAACACCGCCGCGCGTCAGCGCCCGATGTCGGACGCCTTCAATCAGGCCCGGCATGTGTTTTCCTATCAGCCGGGCGCGCTCTACGAGCTCTACACCAACCCCAATTACGTCTCGACCATTCTGCTCGAACCGGGCGAGACGCTGACCGACATCGCCGCCGGCGACACCTCGCGCTGGATGGTGACCGAAGCGACCGGCGAATCCGAGACCGAGCCGCGCACCATTGTGCTGGTGAAGCCGCAAACCACAGGCTTGCGCACCAATGTCGTGCTGATCACGGATCGGCGCACCTATCTGGTCGAAGCCATCAGCCAAGCGGGCTCGGCCTATGCGGCGCAAGTGGCCTGGTCTTATCCGCCCAGCGAAGGCGCGGCGGCGGGCGTGCCCTCGATCGACCGGCTCAACTTCGCCTATCGCGTCCGCACCGTGCGCGGGCGCGCACCGGTCTGGGCGCCCGCGCGCGTGTTCGATGACGGGCGACGCACCTGGATCGAGTTTGCCCCCAACGTGGCCGCCGCCGACATGCCGCCGCTCTTTGTCGTCACCGGCGAGGGCGCCGAGCTGGTGAACTATCGCGTGCAGGGCCAGCGCATGATCGTTGACCGCATCTTCGACCGCGCCGAACTCCGGCTCGGCGTGCGCGCGCCGGTCATCGTGCGCATCGACCGCACCGGAGCGCGGTCATGAGCACTAGCCAAACACAAGAGCAGGCGCCGCCCGCGGAAGTGGCGATCCGCGCTGCGCCGCCATCGCCGAAACGGCTATCACGCAAAGTGCTGCTCGCCGGCACGCTGGGCGCCGGCGCGGTGATCGCCTTTGCGCTGGTGAGCGGCTTGAGCGAACGGCCAGAGCGCGCCGGCGCCGCCGAAGTAAACGCGGTCGCCGCCGCGGGCGGCCCGCCAGAATCGATCCAGCAGGCCGCGGCTGACTATGACGTGAACGATCTGCCGGGCGCAGTGCGTCTGCTGGAAGAGGCTGACCTCACCTTCGCCGGCGCCGATGACGGCGAACTGCAGCCGCCGGCCGATCCGCTCTGGAGCGCCAGCGGCGGTGGCGCTCGCGGCGATGGCGGACCGCGCCGCCTGACCCGCAAGCGGTAGCGCGAACCTCGCCTATTCTGTTTGGCGCAGGCGGACGCGGCGAGGATGGCGATGCGGAAGAAGCACGGCTCGACGCGCGGTTGCTGCCGCCACGCTCTCGTTACGAATTGCAGGCGGGCCACGTCATTCCGGCTGCCTTAGTGACGGCGCTCAACGCCGATCTGCCAGGCACGGTGATCGCCCAGGTGACCGCGCCGGTGTATGACAGCGTCAGCGGCGATCATCTACTGATCCCGCAGGGTTCACGTCTGATCGGGACCTATCAGAGCGGCGCGCGCTACGGTGATCGCCGCGTTCTCTTGGTGTGGAACAGGCTCATTCTGCCCAATGGCTGGAGCATCAATATGCAAGGCATGGAGGCGTCCGATCCGGCTGGCGCCGCGGGGCTCACTGACCGCACCGATCACCACCTTGATCGCCTCGCCGCGGCGGTGCTGCTCTCGTCCATCATCGGCGTCGCCGCCAACGAAACCGAGGACGACGATGAAGGCTCGTCGCTGTCGCAAAGCCTGGGCGACGCCGCCGCGCAGCAGGCGGCGCAGACCGGGGCCCGCATTGTCGATCGCGAACTGAATGTGCGGCCGACGCTCACCGTTCGCGCCGGTGCGCCTGTGCGGGTGCTGGTGTCGCGTGATATTCAATTGCGTCCTTACGCTAGCGCTCGCCAATGAAGACGCGCGATCTCATTCCCTACAAGGCGGTGCTTGAAGAACTGGGCGTCAGCCGCACGACGCTCTGGCGTGCGCGATCGAGCGGCATCAGCGGCTTTCCGCAGCCCATCGTCAGGAACCACATGGTGTTCTGGCGGCGCGAGGATTTGAGCAAGCTGGAGGATGCGATTTTCCGCTACCGCGGGCGCGTTGTGTTCGAGCGTCAGCGCGTAGCCGAGCGCAAGGTGGCCCCTCTTGCGCGCACCGCCCGTCCAAAGCGCCGCCGAGCCAGGAAGGAAGCGCCAGATCATCCGGACTTGTTTGGCCAACATTGATGGTCTGCCCAGGCATCGGACGCGGTGGCGGTGACATCGTGGTCATGAGCAGATTGACACGCGAGCACCGCACCGAATCACCTCAGTCCTAATGTGGGACTGGGTGGTCGCAGCAAGGTGGAGCGCGCCGATCTTGTTGCGACCAGACTATGTGAGACGGCTTGTGAGCTGACACTGATCTTACGGCGAGGAACACGGTCACACAGTGGCGGGCTGGCCCGCTGCCGGCCATGCTTGCCGCCCTGATGGCCGCCGTGCT
>CALBSY010000226.1 GCA_937967725.1 uncultured Alphaproteobacteria bacterium
GGCATGTGATAGTCGTCCGTGACGAGGATGATCCGCGTGTAGTGGTGCTGGCGCGCCCACGCCGCCGCCTCCGAAGCGTTGCCCAGCGTGTCTTCCGCGCTGCGCCCCAGATCGATGCAGCACGCCGCCAATTGCGGATCGACGCCGAGTGCATGGTGCAGCAAGTCATCGTCGGGGACGACGCGATTGCCGCCGGAGATCAGCAGACGCTCGCCTTTGCGTTCTTCCAGCAGGCGCACGCCGGTGGAAAGCCGTTCGAGCGAACCGCCGGTTAGCGCGACGATGGCTTGCGAATCCGGCGGCGGCGCCGGTTCTTCGCGCACGTTGGCGGCGAAATTCCAGAACCCGGCGATGAAGGCGATCACCGCGATGATGACAGCCCACATGACCAGCGTGCGCATCAGCCCAACCTTGCCGCTTGCGCGTGGAAGTAGCCGGCTGCTGCGCGCGCGCCGGCGCCGGCGGCGATGGCCGCGCCGAGCGGCGCCGCAACGATGGGAACGAGATCGACCGGTAGAATCATTTGCGGCAGAGCATTGAGGTTCAAGCCGGGAATGGCCAGCCACAACACGATGACGCCTGCGACAGCAGCCAGCGCGCCGCCGGCCAGGCCCGCATACAATCCCAGCACTGCCGCCTCGTCGGCGACGCGGCCCGCGGTCTGACCGCGCGTCGCGCCGAGATCGCACATCACAGTCACCATTTCGCGCCGGCGCGCCGCCAAGCTGCGCGCCGCCAGCGACACGATCACCGCCATCATCAGCGAAAATACCAGCGCGCCCCAAAACGCCGCCATCCGCACGCGTGTGGCCAAGCCGCCGCCGCCGGCATCGTCCGGCGCCTGGATCAGCTCAGCAGTGACGCCGCCCTGCGCCAGCGCGGCGACGATGTCGCCGGATACGTCGCGTTGCGCGGCGCTGGGTGCCAGCTCGACCTCGACCAGCCGCAGCGGCGGCATGTTCTCAGCCGACACATCGGCGCCGCCCCATTCGCTCAACAGCGCGGCGGCGCGCCCCGCTGTCATCGGCGCGGCCGAGCGCACCAGCGGGGTTTGCGCCAGCGCCATTTCGGCGGCCGCGAGCCCCGCCGGTCCTTCGGGCGCGACCACGCGCACAATGGCGTAGCTGCTGCGCGCGGCTTCGTAGTCCGCCGCCACCCGGTCCACGGCGCGGGCGGAGAGCCCTGCCGCCGCCGCCGCGAACGCCGCGAACGCCAGCGTCCAGAACAGGGCGCGCTCGACGCCCGTGAGGGCGTTCCTCATTCGAACGCCTCCGCCTCTTGCGGGGCGGCATGGTCAACCGGCGTGAGCCGTCCGCGATCGATCCGCCAGCGCAACATTGGCGCGCAATCGGCCAGCGTCTCGTCCTGGCTGGCGACGATGATGCAGGTGCCGACGCGGCGCATTTCCGCCAACAGGCGTACCACGCGCCGCCCGTCGCCGGGCGACATGCCTGCGGTGGGATCGTCGGCCAGGATCAGTTCGGGCTTGCCCGCAAGCGCGCGCGCGATCGCCGCTCGGCGACGTTCCGCCCCCGAAAGTTTTTCCATCGCCAGATCGGCGGCCCCGCCGAGCCCGACGAAATCCACAAGTTCTCGCACGTCCTCGGCGTAATCTCGGGGCTTATGCCCGGCCATTCTGAGCGGCATGGCGATGTTGTCGAACGCCGTCCATTGCTCAACGAACACTGGATTTTCAGCCACATAGCCGATGCGCTTCTTAACGTTTGCGCGCGCTTTTCCACCGGAGCGGCCCACGTCCAGGCCTAGAATTACAGCTCGTCCAGAACGCGGCGGCAGCGCTAGGCGCATTAAATGTGTCATCGTAGTCTTGCCGGCAGCTGCGGGGCCGGTGATCAGCGAGACCTCTCCAGCGCGTGCTTCAAAGTCGATTCCCACCAGAACGGTGGCGGCGCCGTACCCTGCGTCGACGCCCGTTAGGCGGACGAGAACGCCGCTCTGGTAGAGGTCGAAGTCGGGGTTGTTTGGACGGGCCATGTCTAGACAAGCCGAATAGAATCAATGCACCGAGGCAAGTTACTGGGCTAATGGGCGTATCGTTAACATGATCCTGACCTGCACGTCTTGTTCGTCTCGTCACGCCGCTGACGACGCCGCCATCGGGCCGGCCGGTCGGACCGTGCGCTGCGCCGCCTGCGGGTTCTCGTGGTTCGCTGAGCCGCAATTGGAGCTGCGCACACAGGCCGCGCCAGCCGCCGAGGCGAAGGCTGAAGCGCCTGCCCGTGAACCTCTGACACGTGAACGTGTCGAAAGATTGCGCCGCGCCGCCGAACAGCCTGGGCCCGCGCCTTCCGCAGCGGCACGCTTCCGCGCGCAGCAGGCCGAGCGGATGCGCCGCGAGCGCATGCGCGCGGCGGTTGTCGTGTGGGGCGCCACCGGCGCCGCCTTGGCCGCTTCCGCCACCGGCATGGTCGCCTTCCGTCAGGACGTCGCCGAAGTGTGGCCGCGTTCGGCCAGCGCGTTCGCCGCGCTCGGGCTCGACGTGAACGTCTATGGCCTCGAATTCTACGACCTCACTGTCGAGCGCGATTTTGACGGCTCGACGCCGATCCTCTTGGTCAGCGGCGAAGTGCGCAACATCGGCCGCGACGAAAAAACAGCGCCGCCGGTGCGCATCTCGCTGCGCGACACCCGCTCGCACGAAATCTTCGAGCTGGTGAACGTGATCACCGACCAGCCGATTGCGGCGGGCGCGGCGGTGCCGTTCCAAATCCGCGTCGAGAATCCGCCGGACGAAGCGGTCGATCTCGAAGCGACCTTCGCCAGCTTCTCGGACGTGTCGCTGGCCGGCGGTCCCGCGCATGTGTCGCCGAGCGCGCCTGCGCCGGTCGACGAAGAGCTGCTGCTCGATCAGCCGCTCGATGACGGCTACGTCTTCGACGAGACGACGACCAGCGATCTCGGGCCGATCGAAGGTCTGCGCTTCTCCAATAGCTGAGGCGGTTGCGCGTCCTCCTCACTGCCGATGACATCGCCGCGCGGGTGGACAAGCTCGCCGAGGGCTTCGCCGCGCACGTCGACGATAGCTGGACCGTGGTCGCGCTGCTGCAAGGCGCGGTGCCGTTCGCGGCCGATCTGATGCGCGCCATCGAGAAACGCGGCCGCCACCCGATCTACGATTCACTCTGGCTCGAAAGCTACCGCGACGCGCGCGAGAGCTCCGGCAAGGTCGTGGTGCGCGCCGACATTTCCCGCTCGGTGGAGGGGCGTCCGGTGCTGATCGTCGACGATGTGTTCGATAGCGGCCGCACCATCGCCTACGCTCGCGCGCACCTGACGGCGAAGGGCGCAACCCGGACGCTCGCCTGCGCCTTCGTGCGCAAGCCGCAGGCGATCGGCGAAGCGATCGACGCCGTCGGCTGGGACGCGCCCGATGTGTTCCTGGTCGGCTACGGCATGGACGAGGCCGGCCGCTATCGCGGCCTCCCGCACATCGCCGCGCTGGAGTAGGGCTGTCTGCTTTTCGCCGATAGCGGACGCTCCTCGTTCGCATTAGGAAGGGCTCTCTGGAGCGATGGCCGATGTCATTTGTCGAACGCCAACTCGAACTCAGCAACGGCTCTCACGTGGTCATTCGCTTCTTCGAACCGGTTGCAGACCAAGCTGATTTCCGATGCGACTATGAAATCACGGGACTGGACGCTACCCGAAAATCTCATGGATTCGGCGTGGATGCGGTGCAGGCGCTCGTCCTGGCAATGCAGAAGGCACACATTGACCTATTGGCATCGCGCCAGGCCAAGGCCGGAGAACTCACTTGGCTAGGCCAACCCGACTTGGGGCTCCCCTTACCCGCAAATGTCAAACCCGCAGACTTTACGTGAGTGCGGAATGAACGTCTGAATTGGGCCAATAGCGGACCTTCAGCTCAAGCACAGCGCGGGGCAGGGCGCCGGCAAGCGGATCAGAAGCGGGGATCCGGCGCGGCTCTGTCCATGCCCCGCCGCCGCCAATCCCTTGAATCCTAAGCCGCGCGGCAAAATCAATCCAACCGCCCCCGCGCGCGCCTAAACTGGCGCGCAGCATGTCCGCGCCTTCACTCACTCAAACCGCCCTCTGGTCCCGCGCCCGCGCCTCGTTCGCCCGCGCTGGCGAAGCCATTGGCGCGCCGGCCGCGATCGCCGCAAGCGAAAGCCTCACGCCCACGCTGCGCCGCGCTATCACCGGCTGGGTCTGCCGCCTTGAACACGTCGTTCGCCGCCTGTTGTTCGTGGAAGCCGCCGTACTCTCCCCCTCCCCGCGAGGTGGGGCGAAGCTGCAGCGTCTCCAAGTTCGCGCAGCGAACGCGATCGCTGCGCCCGCACGGGTCGCCACACCTCCTAACCCGCACGCCGTGCCAGAAGCAAACGCCCCGCGCATCCGCGCGCTGTGGGGCGGCGCGCACCCATCGGCGCCGCCACGCGCGCCGCACGCGCCGAGCCAGACGCCTGCCGCGCTCCGTCTCGCCCGCCGTTTTGAAGCGCTGCGCCGCGTGCTCGAAGATCCGATCCCGCACGCACAGCGTCTCGCCCGCGTACTGGCGCGCGCGCTGCGCCGCTTCCCCGACATCGCGCGCCGCTGCGCCCTCGCGCCGTCGCGCACCGCCCGTTACGACCGCGCCGACCCTCGTCTCAGCATCGACGCCATGGCCGCCGCCCTCGGCGCCGCAGACGCTTACGAAGAAACAGGCTGAAGGCCAACGCATCGCCATTGAACTTCATCGCCCATCTATCGCAGCATGGGGCGGGGGGACCTCATGCGCGCTCTGTACTTCGCCATCATCGTTGCACTCGCCGCGTGCCAGCCGACCGCAGCGCCCGATCCGTTTCCGGCCGCCGACGCGCCGCGCGCGGCGGACGCCATGGAAGCCGCGCGAACGCACGTCGCCGCTAACGAACAGGCCATTGTCGACGAATTGCGCGCGCTGCTGGCGCTGCCGAACGTCGCCTCCAACCCCGCCGACATCCGCGCCAACGCCGCCGCGCTCGTCGCCATGCTGGAGCGGCGCGGCGTCGAAGCGCGCATACTCGAAACCGGCGAAGCGCCGGTTTCGGTGTTCGGCCAACTCGATACGCCGGGCGCAACGCGCACGCTTCTGTTCTACGCGCACTTCGATGGCCAGCCGGTCGGCCCGCCCGAACAATGGGCCACGCCGCCGTTTACGCCGACGCTGCGCAACGGCCGCCTTGAGGACGGCGGCCAAATCGTCCCGTGGAACGCGGCAACCTATCCGTTGCCGGACGAAGCGCGGATCTACGCCCGCTCCGCCAGTGACGACAAATCGCCGATCGTCGCCGTGCTCGCGGCCATCGATGCGCTGCGCGCCGCGAACATTCCGCTCTCGGCCAACCTCAAGTTCTTTCTCGAAGGCGAGGAGGAGGCGGGCTCGCCCAACTTGGCGCGCACATTGGAGACGCATCGCGAAGCGCTCGCCGCCGACCTTTGGATTTTCGGCGACGGCCCGATCGATCCGCGCGGTCTGCCGCGCGTGGTGCTGGGCGTGCGCGGTGTGGCCAGCTTCCGCATCACCGTGTATGGCGCGGCGGGCGGTTTGCACTCCGGTCATTATGGCAACGTCGCGCCCAATCCCGGCGCGCGCCTCGCGCACCTGATCGCCTCGATGCGCGCGCCGGACGGGACGATTTTGGTGGAAGGGATGGACGCCGAGGCGCCGTCACAGGCGGCCCTGGCGCTGGCGCGCGAGGGTTTCGACAGCGAAGGCATGCTCGCCGGCCCGGCCATCCACGCGACCGAAAGCGGGCTCTCGTACGGCGAGTCGATTCTGCGCCCGTCGCTCAACGTCACGCAGCTCAATTACGGCGGCGCCGGCGCGCAGCGTAATGCAATCGACGCCGAAGCAAGCGCGGGTTTCGACATCCGGCTCACGCCGGGCCT
>CALBSY010000227.1 GCA_937967725.1 uncultured Alphaproteobacteria bacterium
AGACACCGCCGCGATCGCGAGCGCGCCGGCCGCGTTCGCCAGTTCGATAGAGGCAATGCCGACACCGCCAGCCGCGCCGAGGATCAGCACCACCTCTCCCGCCTTCATCTGTCCGCGATCTTTCAACGCGTAGTACGACGTGCCGTAGGTGAGGATGAAGGCGCTGGCTTCGTCGAACGGCATTGCATCCGGGATCGGCAACACGCGCGCCGCCTGCGCCTTTGCCCTCTCGGCAAATCCGTTCCAGCCGAGCGAACCGATTACGCGCTGGCCCGCTTTTACGTGCGTCACGCCCGCGCCAACGCTTTCGATGATACCGGCCACTTCGCCGCCCGGCGCGAACGGCCGCTCCGGTTTGAACTGATATTTATCCTCGATGATCAGCGCGTCGGGAAAGTTCACGCCAGCGGCTTTCACCGCGATCACGACTTCGCCTTCGCCCGCCACCGGATCGGGCGCGTCCGCATATTCCAGCGTTTCGGGCGGACCGGGCCGCGTGCTCAGCAATGCTTTCATGGCTCACCTCGAGGGCCGGCTGCGTCCGGCGTCAGTTTCCTTCTAGCCGCCCGCGCGCCGCCGGTTCAAATAGACGCATGACCCGATCCGGCTACTTCCTGCGGCTGGCCTTCTCCGTGGTGATCGACCTGTTCGATCTGACGCTGGGGCGCATCCCGATTTTCGGTTCTGTCACCGAGGGCGTCGGCACCGTCGTGCTGATGGCGCTGTGGGGACCGGCCGGTCTGCTCAATCTCTGGGAACTGGCCGATTTCACCGATCAGGCCGACGCCTTCATCCCGACCGCGACGCTGGTGGCGCTTTATGTCGGATGGCGCGAAGGTTTCCTGTTCCGCCGCGGCGGCGCGGTGACGCCGAGTCAAGGGAGCCCCGACGCATGACCTCCACCTGGGCGCTGGCGCTGCACGGCGGCGCCGGCGCGATCGCCAAGCGCGTTTATCAGCGCGAGGAAGCGCACATGGCCGAATTGCTCGACCGCGGCGCCGCGATGCTGGCGCGCGGCGAGAGCGCGCTCGATGCCGTGACGGCCATGGTGGAGGAATTAGAGGCGTGCGGTCTGCACCTCGCGGGCAAGGGCGCCGCGCCGAACACAGCTGGCATCGTCGAACTCGACGCATCGATCATGGACGGCCCGACGCGCCGCGCCGGCGCTGTCGCCGCGCTTGCAGGCTTCCTCTCGCCTATCCGCGTCGCGCGCGGCGTAATGGAGCAGACGCAGCACGTGCTGCTCGCGGGCGAAGGGGCCGCGCAATTCGCGGCTGCGCATGCGTTTGCGCGCGTCAACGATCCGGCCAGCTATTATACGCCTGCGGCCAGCGGCCTTACCTCGGTGCAATCCGGTACTGTCGGCGCCGTCGCACGCGACGCGCACGGTCGCCTCGCCGCGGCAACCTCCACTGCTGGCTTGCGCGGCAAGATGCCCGGCCGCGTCGGCGACACGCCCATCATCGGCGCCGGCTGCTGGGCCGACGAACGCGCCGCCGTGTCCTGCACGGGACTTGGCGAATATTTCATGCGCGTCAACGCTGCTGCTGACGTCTCCGCGCGCATCGCCTATTCCGGCGCTGCGCTCGCCGACGCCGCACAAGCGGTGATAGAGGATATGCGGAAGCTAGGCGGCGATGGTGGACTCATTGCCGTTGACGCGGATGGACAAATCGCAACGCCCTATGTCAGCCAGGGCATGAAGCGGGGAATCGCCTCATCCTCCGGCCTCCGGGAAGTGAAGACATTCAGGTGATCCGATGAAACAGCTCGCAGCTCTCGCCGTCCTTGCCCTGCTCGCCGCTTGCGCCACCGCCGCGGGCGGTCCGCGCACCGATTGGCGCTGCGATGGCGGAGCGGCCTATTCGGTACGCATCACGTCACCAGGAAACGCCGAAGTGTTCGCAGGCGGGCAAGTCTACAATCTGCCTTCGTCCGGCGGCAACCGGTACAGCAACGGGACGGTCACGTACTCGACCGACGGCGCGCTGACCGGCGCGCACGGCGGGCCGTACACGAACTGCCGAAGCTGACTCGCACATGAGATGGGGCATGAGCACGCCGATTGTCGTTGCTGCCGCATTGGTGCTGGCGTCGTGCCAAAGCGCCGGCGCGTCGCGTGAGGGCGAGCGCGTCAACTGGAGCTGCGACGCGGGCAAAGAATTCAGTTTGCGCCACGTCGCTGGCGGCGTCGAAGTTTACGCTGCCGGTCAGACGTATCGGCTGGATCCATCCGCGGAAGGTCAATATTCCAACGGCGAAGCCATCTATGCGGAAGACGGCGGCCGGGCCACGCTAAGCGGCGTCTACGGCGGCCCGTATGAGAACTGCCGCCGCCGCGCCGGCGATTGGTGGTTCCGGTTCTGGTAATGCGCGGCTATTTCGGCATTGGCGCTGAAGAGATTTCCAAGCCGATGAATCTGGGCGCGCTGATGCGCACCGCGCATGCGTTTGGCGCCAGCTTCTTCTTCACCGTCAACGCGCATCCGAAGGTGCGGGAAGCGTACAACAGCGACACGTCGCGCACGTTCGACAGCGTGCCGTATTATGCGTGGGACTCGTTGGATGCGCTGTTGCTACCGAAAGGCGGCGCGTTGGTCGGCGTGGAGCTCACCGACGACGCTGTCGAACTGCCGCGCTTTAAGCACCCGAATGCAGCGGCTTATGTGCTGGGGCGGGAACGCGGCTCGCTGTCGCCCGCGCTGCTGGCGCGCTGCGCACATGTCGTGAAGATCCCGACCAAGTTCTGCGTCAATGTGGGGCTTGCCGGCGCTATCGTCATGTACGACCGCCTGCTCGCCCTGGGCGGCTACCCCGCGCGGCCGATCATGCCCGGCGGGCCGGCGCCGGAAATGTCCGAGACGCCGCGCGTTCGGCGCGGCGCCTCGCACAAAGACTAAGCCGTCATGTTACCGGCGGCGTTTGCCCGCGGTTCTTCAACGCCGGCCACTCGGCGAACGCGAACCAGCCCATCAACACGATGGGCACGATCCAGCCGATCAACGGAATAATGCTGGCGAGAAAAATAAGCGAAAGCGCACCCGAATAACCTGCCTTTGAGAAAATCTTCCACCAGAACACGATGAATAGAATCAGGACGAGCAAACCAACGAGCAGAAATGCGCCCATCATACCTGACATCATCGCGATCGCCGCGTTCGGGTCGCCGCTGTATTGAGAATAGTCGTTCATTGGATCCCTCCCCGTTTGGGAACGTGGAGCCTAACCGGCCCGACTCCAGGGGCAAGCGAACGTACGATGAATCTTGCCCGGCTTGCGATTGTGCAGGCGATGCATGCGGAGCGCGCTCTTGTGGGCGCGCGCGCCGAGGCGCATGTGATCGGCCATGACCGATCTCGCCGGCGCCTATAGCCGGCTTTCCGCAAATGTGCGCGGCGCGCTGTGGATGCTGGCGTCAGCGCTGACGTTCACGCTGATGACGTCGCTGATCAAATATCTCGGCGACGGCTATTCGCCCGCGCTGCAGACCTTCTATCGCCAGGCTGCCGGCCTGCTCGTGCTGGCGCCGATCATTCTGCGCAACCCGAAAGCGGCGTTCAAAGCCAGCCGGCCGGGCATTCTATGGTTTCGCTCGTTGGCCGGCGCGCTGGGCATGATCCTCGCCTTCTGGGCCTATCAGGAATTGCCGCTCGCGGAAGCGAACGCGCTATCATTCACGCGCACGCTGTGGATCGTGCCGCTGGCGATCTTCGTGCTGCACGAAAAGATCGGCGTGTGGCGCATGAGCGCGACCTTCATTGGCTTCGCCGGCGTGTTGGTGATGTTGCAGCCCTCGATCGCCAACGCCGTGGGCTGGCCGGCGGCGGCGGCGCTCGGCTCGGCGCTCTTATTCGCGATGACGGTGACCGGCGTGAAAATTCTCACGCGCGACCACACCACCACCGCGCTGCTGGTGTGGGCTGCGGTGCTGGGCTTCGTGCTTTCGGTTCCGCTGGCGGTGCTGGAGTGGCGCTGGCCCTCGCCGGTGGACCTGTTGCTGTTGTCGCTGATGGGCGTGCTCGGGCTGGCGACGCAGCTTTGCTACATCCGCGGCATGGCGCTGGGCGAAGCCGCCGCGATGGCGCCGATCGACTACACGCGGCTCATCTTTGCGGTGCTGATGGGCCTGGTGCTGTTCAACGAAGTGCCCAACCTCGTCACCATGGCGGGCGCGGCCATCGTCATCGGCTCGACATTGGTGATCACGCTGCGCGAACTGCACTTCAAGCAAAAGCCGCCGCCGGTGCGGGCGGATTAGAATGTGGAGGGTTTAGTTTCAGCGGTGGTCGCCGGCCGTGATTCGACGCATTAGCCGACGATGAGGAAGTCGGAGTCAGCGAGGGCGGGGGCGCCCGAGAGCGTTGCGA
>CALBSY010000228.1 GCA_937967725.1 uncultured Alphaproteobacteria bacterium
CCTCGAGGCCATGCTCTCCGCCGCGCCTCCGCCATCCGTCCCATAGGATACCGTGTCACTTCCCGCGCCGCCATTGAACGCGTCCGCGCCAGCGCCCCCGATGACGATATCGTTGCCCGCTCCTCCCGAGAACGTGTCATTTCCGGCGCCCAGATCGATCGTGCCGTTGATGATGCCATCAGTGCTGTAGACGGCGTCATCACCATCGCCCATGAAGATGTCGCCATTGATCGTACCGCTGTTGTCTACGCGGTCGTCACCGAGGTTTAGTGCAATGTCGCCATTGATAATGCCCTGGTTCGAAATCCACTCCATAGAGGCTTGTGGTGGGTCAGCCGTGCTGGTGCCAACGATGGCGAAATCGGCAGTGATTGTCCCAGTGTTGATGATATTTGGCGCAGAGACCAAGGTCAGGAAGTTCGAGTTCACGAAAATGCCGTAGGAGACGCCGGTCGTATTGGCGCTGACTTGGGCGAGAACAGTTCCGTTGTTGATAATAGTGTCTTGCTGCGCGCTTGCGACGACAATTGCGTAGGCGCTACCGGCGCCAAACGCAGAAGCAGATATGAGGCCATCGTTTTCAACGTAGTTGGGTAACGCGCCAACGCCGCCGAGCCACACTGCAATAGCCTGATGGTTAGAGCCGCTTCCCGCAGTTACGACGATATCGCCGGTATTGGTCAGTGCGAAATTGTTGGTGCCGCCTACACCGGTGGCGCTCGCATTTGAGCTAGCGCGGATGTCACCGCTGTTGGTGAGGGTGAAGTCCGCGCCGAAACTGAGATTCACTGCGTGTGCGCCATCAGTGCCTATCGCTTTGATCAAGCCTTCATTGATCAGTCCGTTGCGTTGAAACCCGTTTGTGCGCACGGCCTGCGCAAAGCCGGCGGAAACTTGGATGGCGCCAAGGTTAGTAAGAGTGACATCATTAGCCGCAAACCTGAAGTCCTCGGTGAAGACTTCATGCTCCTGAATCGTGAGATCGGTAGTTATAAGGATGGTCATGCCACGCTCCGTCCAGGGAGCTAGTAGCATGTTTGCTTTCCTGGAAGAACTGGCGCTTTTCTGCTCGAGCCGTTTCCCTGGCGCTGGCGTTTTGATGGCGGACCTTCGAGGAAAGAGGTCGTGACGAAGGCCAGTGATTTCCAGAAACCCGCGACCGCTGCCGGGCCGTGTTCTGGGTCAGCATGAAGACGTGGGGGGCTACGAAATGCGCAGGGCGGTTGGAAACCAAGCGAGGACGGCGTTGCCCAGTCCGCCTAACAAACGTCCGCTATGAGCCATCCAAGCCGCCATCCCAGCTGAAGCAGTGAAAGGGATTGCGGCGCACGGCCGGCCTCCCCATAACCCGCGCCATGACCGCCGCCCTTCCCTCGCTTGCGGGCCTCTCCAAGCCGGAGCTGGCCGAAAAGCTCGTCGCTGTCGGCGTCGAGCCCGGCAAGGCGAAGATGCGCGCCGAGCAGCTGTGGCGCTGGATCTACCATTACGGCGTCACCGATTTCGCGGCCATGACCAACGTGGCCAAGGAGCTGCGCGCCACGCTGGCGCAACACTACACGCTGGCGCGCCCGGAAATCGTCACGCAGCAAATCTCAAACGACGGCACGCGCAAATGGCTGATCCGGTTCGGCCCCGGCGTCGAAGGCGAGTGCGTGTTCATCCCGGACGTGGGCCGCTCGGGCGCGCTATGCGTATCGAGCCAGGTCGGCTGCACGCTCAACTGCACCTTCTGCCACACCGGCACGCAAAAGCTGGTGCGCAATCTCAGCGCCGCCGAGATCGTCGCACAGGTGATGATCGCGCGCGACGCGCTGGAAGAATGGCCGACCGCCGCGCGCCCGCTCAATGACGGCGACCGGCGGCTCACCAACATCGTGTTCATGGGCATGGGCGAGCCCTTGTACAATCTCGACCATGTCGCCGCCGCCATCGACACCATCTCCGACGGCGACGGCATCGGCATCGGCCGGCGGCGCATCACCGTGTCCACCGCGGGCGTGGCGCCGCGGATCGTCGAACTGGGCGAGCGCACCGGCGCCATGCTGGCGATCTCGCTGCACGCCACCAACGACGATCTGCGCAACCGGCTCGTACCGCTGAACAAGAAGTACAATCTGGAAGAGCTGTTCGCGGCGATCCGCGCCTATCCCTCGCTCGGCAACGCCAAGCGCGTGACGTTCGAGTACGTGATGCTGAAAGGCGTCAACGACTCGCTGCCCGAGGCGAAGGCGCTGGTGAAGCTGCTCGCCGGCGTGCCGGCCAAGATCAACCTGATCCCGTTCAATCCGTGGCCGAACAGCCCGTACGAATGCTCGGACTGGGACACGATCGAAAAATTCGCCGCCTCCCCCATCCGCACGCCGCGCGGACGCGACATCCTCGCCGCGTGCGGGCAGCTGCGCAGCGAGAGCGTGAAAGTGCGCGCCAGCGAGCGGGCCAAGGCTGAAGCCGCGCAATGAGCGCCGGCCCGCTCAAGGGCGAGGGCGTCATACTCCGCCCATTGACGCTTGAAGACGCCGAGGCGCTGTTTGTCGCCCACAGCGACGCCGAGACGCACCTGTTCTGGTCTTCTCCGCCGCACGCAAGCGTCGAGCAGACCCGCGCCGACATCGCCGAGCTCCTGGCCAGAAAAAACGGATTCGCCTGGGCGATCACCGAAGAGGGCGGACAGGCGCTGGGACGGATCGCGCTCTTTGTTGTGCGCGAAGGCGTAGGCGAGGTCGGCGTCATCATGCGCCGCGAGGCCACCGGCCGCGGGTTCGCCTCGCGCGCGCTCGATCTGGTGATCGCGTACGGGTTCGGCCCGCTGGGCCTTCACCGCATCGGCGCCGACATCGATCCCGGCCACGCCAATTCGATCTCGCTCTTCCTCCGCGCCGGCTTCCAGCGCGAGGGTCTGCTGCGCGGCAATTGGAAAACCCATCTTGGCGTGCGCGACAGCGTGATCATGGGCAAGCTCAGGGATTAGAGCGGCCTGCCAGGCGCGCACCGGCCGCGCAGCGCCATGTCTGCGCTGGATCGCCGCCCCCGCCCTGACGACATGAAAACCTAAAAATAGCTCAACATAATACCCTAATTTTGGAGGAGATTGCCCCATTCACCAAGTTCCTAGCCGAGCTGGTGACCGCCTTAATGAAGGGCCACAGTGTGGCGACCGCACCCAAATCCCCCTAAGGCTGGACGCACGCAGAAAAACGAAGGTCACGAATCAAGCCGGTGCGCTTCGAACACCTGCGGCGAAGGCATGCCGTTTGATCGAAACTTGCTTCCGCGGATCCGCCTCAAGTTCCTATCGACCGGCTCGGCCATCTGCGCCCGACTCATGCTAAGCGCGGCCCATGACAGACCTTGCTCAGCTCCTCACCTTCGTCTTGGCCGGCATGGCGCTTGGCTGGATCGCTCTGTTCAGCTTCGTTTTTTCCCCGGTCTCCTACGCCACCTTCGACGGCTGGCGCGCCGAGCGCATCGTCAAGTCGGTGATGCAGCGCGGGCACGGCCTGCTCGGCGTGATCAGCTTTTTCTCCGCCATCACCGCCCTGATCGCGGGCGCGGTGGCGGGCGCGGTGGTGGCGCTGATCGCCTGCGTGTTCGCCTTCCTGTGCCGGTTCGCGCTGGCGCCGCGCGAGGACAAGCCGCTCAAGGGCCGGCGCGTGCTGAAAAGCGCGCGCATCGTCGCCTCCGGTCTTACCGCCTTCATCATGCCGGTGCTGATCGCGGCCATCGTGCTGACCGCGATGGGAATCTAGGCCGCTTCGCTCGCATCCGCCGCCGCGCGCTCGGCGCGCGCGATCCAGGTGGCGACATCGTCCGGGGTCGGCGCCGGCGCCGC
>CALBSY010000229.1 GCA_937967725.1 uncultured Alphaproteobacteria bacterium
AACGACCCCGTCCGGCACGCCAACGGCCCCAAGCGCTTCGGGTAGAAGCGACAGCATGCTGGCGGAGTGGGTGGCGCTGATCAAGAACAGCACCTTTGCGTTGCGCGCCTGCCGCGCGCCAATGCGAGAAATAAAGCCTTTGATCGTTTCGGCTGCCTTTGCTGCGTATTCCTCCGAGTTAGCGTGGTAGTCGCCGAGCATCTCGATCGGGCAGGGCGAGCGCTTAGACCGAGTGTAGTCGACCAGCCGCCTACTAACGTTTTGCGACAACGATGAGATCGACCAAGTATCGGTCACAACCCCTACGCAATCACGGAGGTGCGGAAGAAGCCAAAAGAAGATTGCGTCGATTGCGGGTCGGCTTATTTGCAAGTTTCCGACGCGGAGGAACGATTTTACGCACCTCCCGGACGGTACCTTGTAATAGAGACCTTTCAGTGGGGGCAATTTGCACATGCCGGTCTCGATCAGGTGATCTATTTCTGCATCGCGTATACGCGACAGCAGCTCCGTTGCCTGGACCGCCGAATACTGAACTGCGTCTTCTGCGTTGCGGTTTATGTTGTCGGTTAGAAAGTGCGCGTAATCTTCGCTTGCCAAGATACGGATGTCGTGTCTTTCAAAGCGGGCGAGAGTTCGCTCGGCGTCCCTAACGACTTCTTTGAGGAACTGATACGCGGGGGACTGTTGATGTCCTACCATCACCGGGTCGCCGGCGATGATGTCTTGGATCATCCGAGCCGTTCGCTCATACTTCACTGCCGGCCGCACTATGAGGCGAGAATTAGACCGACGTTCGGGCGGTAATAGCTGATAGAGGCGATCGAATAGCCATCTCAAGCTCACGCCCTGTGCGAGCTCGGCGACGATAAAATGCTCGCCAGCGAAGTGACCGTCTTCGATGTCGAATTCGAAATAGTACGGCGGCATTAGCGCTGTGCGCTCCACACCAAGTGCCAATGAGTGCCGGTCACCTTGGCGTCGATCCCCTCGACGCGTTGCAAGCGGAAATCTTCTCCGTTGCCGGCGAACGAGGCCACATACATGAATTCGCCGGTTCGCACCGAAACGAATGCTCGCAGTGCGCGCGCGGCTCTAAGCGCCTTCGGAAGACCTTTACCGGCCTCTGGATCGAGTGGTTGAGATGTCAGACTGCTGAAGAGCAGCTGTTCGAGAATCTCAGCGCGTGGAGCTGACGTTCGCCCGCCGGCGGGCGAGGCAAGAAAGTGGTCGAGAATGCCGGGACCGAAGTCGGATACGGAAATCTCGAGCAGTGCGTCGCGCCTGCCCAGTGTGTTGGCATGGAGGTGATTTCTGAGGATCGGCATCGCGTTTTCCGCGCGTCTCAGAAGGAGAGGTCGGGATTGGCCGACAATCCTTCGAACATGAACGAAGCGAACGCTCCGGCTTTCGGCGCTTTCGGTCCCGCCGTGACGATGGGCGTTATCGTAGAGCTCCCAGAGCAGCTCGTTAAAATCGTCATTGGTAGATGTGTCGAGCCAGCCGAGTTCCAGGCGTTCGCGCATTCGGCTCATCAGGAAGGTGAAGGCGACAGCCATATCGCCGGTACGATCCGCGAGGCGACGCAGTGTCTCGGCTCGCTCGCCGCCGAGTTCTACCAGAGTGAGAGCCTTATTCGGTTTGTGAAAGACGCCCCGCGTCTCTGCGATATCCTCTGAAAGGACGGACTGCAAAGCCAGCGGTTTTCTCTGATGGTCCCAGATGTTGGTAGCCATGGCGCTTGCGACGAGCCCGGGGGGGGTTTGGACGAAGCGGTGAAGGAAGCTCCTCTCAGAATCAGTGGCACCCAGCACAATCACATCCGAGTTGGGAGCCGCTCGAAGAATCGAGCCGACCGCGATTGCGGCCCAGCCTTCCGAGAACGGACTGTCGCTGTAATTCGTGGAGAGATCGATCCGTGGGGGAGTTACGAGACCAATAGCGTTCGCTCGACCGACGAGTTGTTCGCACTGCGGAGGAGTGATCGCGCCCCAGAATTCGAAAGTTTCTTGTTTGTCGCGTTTTTCCGGCATCAGCTTGGTCGCGTCTCTTGACGCGGCATCATAATGCATGCGGTTCTTGTTCGTTGGCGCGATGCCGCCGCTGCCGACTGCAAGGACATGAGTTAGTTATAGTCGCTACCGGAATAGGCACAACTGCAAATAGAGGGGCGGCAGCTCCGATTGGCCGTGGCAATCATGTTCCGCGATGAAGCGTCGAGGCGGTCTACGCCGCGCTGAAGACCAGCACCCTCAGCCGCGATTATCAAAGCCTCTGCCTTGAGCGTGGAGCCGAACTTCTTGCGCCGTTCGTATTGGCTCATCGTCTTGCCGTTTAGTCACTTCACTTCGGCGATGTCGACCAGAGCGTCCAGGCCTTGTTCGGGATCATTGGCGTCCAGTGTCGCTTCTCGCGCTGCATAGAGGCGTGTGCCACCTGCCGGCCTACGATGCGAACGAGGCAGCTTTGGAATTGACGCTTGATCCGCTTTGCGATTCGCGTGGACCAACCGCCCCGTAGTGGGAGAGGGCAAAAACGTCCGGTGCGTTGCGCGACTATTATAGCGTCGAGTCCGGAGCAGCACCCAAACTAGTGCGGTGATGTGCGCGACGCGATCGGGTCGAGTTCGTCGGCGCAGGCCAAGGCCCATCGCGACCAAGCGAGCATGGACGCGTCGTTCGGCCTGGCGGCGAGGACAGCAGAGACATAGGCGCGAAGGTACCGTGCTTCGCGCCAGTTTTGGGCGTCATTGCGGAGGGCTTGTTTTTTGGGGAGTTCCGCTTGTCGCGCTTCTTCTATGCGCTGCTCCGCGGCTCGCGCCTCCCGCCGTCGCCTCTCGTCTTCTTCGCGCTGTTCGCGGCGAGCTTTCGCTTGGGCCAACGCCGCGATCACGCCGGCGGCGACTTCGCTGAGCAGCGTCTCGAATGGCTGCGCCTCGGACTCCGTCCACAAAACCGGAACGCCACTCATGCCGAACGCCACGATGCGCCCGCGCAATCGGCCGCTCGGTGTGCGCTCCTGGCGGTATTTGGTCTGGGCGTTCCAACTGTCGGCGCGCTCCGCGTCGGTGAGGGGACGGCGCTTCTGTTGAACGTATTCTGTGAGTTCAAAGCCAACTTCATCGTGCTCGTGCCGAAGCGCGACGTCGCGCGCTCGCGGCTCACGTTCGACGACTCTGACGCCGCGGGCTTCGAGCGCGATATAGAGCGCACTTAAGATGCGCAGACGCCGCCGCTCCAGCGAAGAGGGTGGGGCGGGGATGAAGGCCGAGCGCCAACGGGATGCGTGCGCGCGTTCGCGCGCGTCCGCTTCAACCCAACGGACAATGATGGGGTGCGGCTTGGTTAGGCGCCGCGGCACCGCAATCGCGCCAATCTCATCCACTTGCGCCCGCCAAAACGCCGCGATCGGATCAGGCGCGCTGCCGTCAGCAGGCTTTGTGTTCGCCGGCTTGAACTTGGCGATCGGATAGTCCTCGCGTATGCGCGAGCCTTCGAGCTGGATCAGCGGCGCTCGGATGACTTTCTTGCCGGCTTGCCGCTTGGCCCAATAGCCGCGCGGCGGGGTCGGGATGGCGTAGCGCTCACATAATTTGCCGAGGCCGCGATCCGACAATCCAAACCTTGGCGCCAGCGCCTGGATCGGTTCTTTCCAGACCAACTCGTAGAGCGACTGGCGGGTGAAACTTTGCTGCATGCCTGGCCTCCTTGTGCGGCGCCGGCACTAAATGGCTTCGCAGCTCGGGCGGCAACGCTTGGTAAGCGGGGAGGTCGGCTTGCCGTGGCCGCCCAGCGCGTGGGGAGTCGAACCGTTTCGCGCATAATGGGGATGGCCGTGCGTCGGATGGCCGTTCTCGACCCGGCCATGCTGCGTTAGGCTTTGTGCCGCGTAGACACGAGCCTCACGATGAAACCAGAACCGACATCACATGAATTGGACGCAGTCGACAGGGCGTTGCTCTATCACTTGCAGCGAGACGCCGACTTGACGATCCAACACCTCGCCGACCTCGTCGGCGCCTCGGCCTCATCGGTTCAGCGTCGCATTCGCCGGCTGGTGGACACTAAGACGGCGTCGCACCGGCGTGTTCACGTCGATCCGCGGCGTGTGGGCTTTCCACTCAGTTTCGTCGCGGGACTGCAGATCGAGCGCAAGACGGAAGCGCTGTATGCGCGGTTGAAGCAATGGATGGATGAGTGAGAACAGGTTCAAGCGTGCTACAACGTGACCGGCGATGTGGACTTCATCGTTATCGTAATTGCCCGCTCGATCGAAGATTATGATCAACTCATGGAACGGATGCTGGCGGATAACCCCAATGTTCGCCGCTTCAACACCCATGCAGTGCTGCAGACATTCAAGAGCGGTGCGCTAGTCCCTGTCTGAAGCGGCCGACTGTTGCTCGATCCAGGCGCCGACGATCGCCACGCCCTGTTGGTCGACTTCTTCGCTTGCGAGCGGAGGCATCTGCCATCCCCCGCCATCGCGTATGCGCATGCGCCGCCACAAAAAACTCGCCTCGGGTTGGCCGGGCGCAACCAAGACGGCGGTGCCCAAGCCTGGCGTATGCGGGCGTTGATTGATGGTCGACAAATACGCGTTGGTCTCGGCCGCCGCGGCGAGCGTGTCGATGGTAAGGTTGAGGCGCAGCGACACTTCGGACGGTACGGACGTGCTGCCCTGATAATGGCACGAGCCGCAATTGGCGTGCAGGTAACCCAGCGCGGCGCGGGTTTGTTCGTCGCCAGGAATAGTAGGCGCTTGATCGGGCGGATGGGTAAGGCGGCGATCCGACATAAGAGAAGTCACCGAAACCATGTGATCACTGTCCCACGGCAGCTGAAGCAAGGTAAAGCCGAGCGGGCGTCGTTCGTCGTTGTCGCCATGGCATTCCACGCAAAGTCGCGGTCCGGGAACGTCATGACGCGTACCGCCTGCATCGGCGCGTGAGAAGGCGATCTTGTCAGCGTCTGACCGGTCATCGCGCCAGAGATAGACCGCCATGTCCCAGTCTGCTGGCTCTGGGCCGGTCTTGAGCAACATCCGCGTTTCGACAACGACGCCGTCGCGCTCGAACTCTTTCCAAAGCCGGGCGCCGATCGGGAAGTTCCAGCGCTCGGGATCGCTTGTGTCGATGCGCGCGCCTTCGGGAAGGAAAAGGAAGCGCCGCTTGCCCGCGCCATCGCTCCACAATTGGAATTGGGGCGCGAACAATTGCACCTCCGGTGAGATCGTGAGCGTGTCAATGTCGCTGTAGAGCCCGGTGAGGGAGAGCTGCTCCTCCGCCGGGCCGGCATAGTGGCGCAGATCACGCCAAACAAACCAGGCGCCTCCAACCGCGACGACGCTCAGGATCGCCCCCACGATCAGCACGATGAGCCGTCGCGCGCGTTTCATCGCGGAGCACTCGAAATAGACATCACTGTTTCGGAGACTAACTACGCGAGCTGGCTAAAGGACCCTGATCTCAAGCGGTGCGTGGGTGATTGCCCCAGTGTGGGCGCGGCCAGCGGTCGAAACACCCAAGCCGTACACCCAGCTGTCACCGGTTACGCCGATAGATATTGTCGAAACTTGTTTCCCATGCGCCGTCTTCGCCAATGCGGCGCTCGCCCCACGACCGCACCGTGTCCGCATCCTGGGGCAGCCAATGCCAGCGAAAATAGACCTCGACAAAACCGCCGTCGCCGCGCGGATAGCGCACCGGATCAGAGTCTAGAACCATTGCGCCGGTCTCCGTCAGCGCGCCCGTCAACACATTGGTGTAGCCGGAATTGTCGCTCCAGCTCATGCGCCAGCGCTCATCCTGGGTGACGCTGAGCACGCCAAGCCCGCGAAGGCGCTGATCTGCGCTGGGGCGAAACCCGTCATCGAGCTGAATCCAGGTTTGCTGCAAAGCGCAGCCATCCAAGACTTTTTCGATGAGGTCGATGCCTGCCAACTCACCGGTCTCGCGCTTGAAAACCTGCCAATCCCCGACCCAGAAGTCGAACTGGGCGTGGATGTCTTCGCGGCACGGCGCGGGTGCCGCGGCCTCTTGCTGTTGCGCCAATACCTGCGGTGTCCAAGCCAGCATCAACGCTGCGCTGGCGATTGCATATTTGATGCACATGGGAGATCCCTCGTTTGGTCTGTCAGCCACCCAGTGGGGTGCAGTACTCAGGCGGCGAGCGCCACGTTTTCGCGATGAGCGCAATCGATCACGGGACGAAACGGCATCGCGAAACAGAGCTTGACTGGTAACCAAGCGGTTACGTATATATCCCTGCGATGCTGTCGACGAACCTCGATCGCGCTTTCGGGGCGTTGGCCGACCCGACGCGGCGAGCTATCCTGCTCATGTTGCAAGATGACGAAGCCGCCGTTCATGAGATTGCGGCGCGCTTCGAGATCAGCCGTCCAGGTGTCTCGAAACATCTCGCTGTGCTGCGCGCCGCCGATCTGGTCAATGAGGAGAGGTATGGCCGCGAGAACGTCTATTCGGTCAATGCGCCCGCGTTCGAGGAAGTAAGAAGCTGGCTGACCGTGTTCTGGCGGGGCCGGCTTGCCGCGCTAAAGGCTTTGGCGGAGAGCGAAAAGTGAATGATAGCAGGAAGCTAGAGCCCATTCGCGAGACGATGCTCGTCAACGCTGCCATCGACACGGTGTGGCGCGTATTGACCTCAGAGGAAACCGTGCCGCAATGGCTCGGGTGTCTCCATTATTCGGCGGAAGTGGGCGCTGTCTTTTATATGCAGCAAAATTCTGCGAAGGCCGCCGTCAAGGACATTAGCGGCGCCACCCATTGCGAGGTGCTGGCGTTGGAGGCGCCGACACATTTTCATTTTTCGTGGTTCTTGCCCGGAACGCCGGCAACCCACGTCCATTTCCGCCTTCGCGCCGTTGCCGAAAGCCAAACCGAAGTCTCTTTCGAGCACGATGGTTGGGATCAATTTCCATCCGACCTTATCGGGCAGATCCGCGAGGCGCTGATGGGAGGGTGGATTTCGGCCGTGTTGCCGAAGCTCAAACAGGTTTCTGAGCGGTCCGCCTAGTCGAGGTCGAGCCATGTCGAGTGCTGATCTGTCCAGGTTCTCTTTTGTGATTGGGAAGTGGTCGGCGGTGATGACCACCCATCCTGAGTGCTACGGCGACCGGGCAGGAAAAGCCGCAGCCGAAATCAGCTGTGTTTGGGGCGCTGCGCGACAATGGATCGAGTGCCGTACGCGCGCTCCACTGCCTGGCGGCCAAGAGTACGAGGTGCTCGTCGTGATCAATACAGCCAAGCGCCCGGGGGCAAGCTTGCAGGCTTATGCGGTCAATGTTTCAGGCGAAGGCTATCTCTATCTTGGACGTTGGAGCAGCGGCGACGATCGCATCGAGTTTGAGGGCGTGCTCGACGCGCAAGGCGCACATCGCCAGATCGTCGCTTATGAACGACTTGGGGGTGGGGGTGTTGGCTTCAACGTTCGCGAGACACGCGACCGCGGCGACAAGTATATTCCCCACTCATCGGCGATTTGGACGGCAGCCTAGGCGGCAATAAAGGTCGATAATGACCCAACCCGGCCATTACTGCCAGCGGCAGCGAGCGACCGCTGTTGGGATGAAGCGGCAGGAAAGGGCCTCGGTTCAGTCGGTCGCGTCGTTTGAACGGAGGGGCAGGGATTGGCCCAAATGTATGGTCCGGCTGCCGTTCGCAAGTGAGATCAGAAGTTCGGACGTCGCTTATATGTATCCGGCCTGTTGATCGGCGCGCGGGCCGTGGCCTTGATGGGAGTACGCTCGCGTCTGGGTCTCATTGGCGTGCATATCGGCTGCCCGACCATTAGCGACATCAGACTTCAGACGGGCTCTTCTTCCGTTCCGTTCCATTCTCAATCGCGAATTCCGTTTGAGGCGTCAGATCGCTGGGATCGCTTCCCGGTGTGCGTCGAACGCCTGATTTCTGCGCAGCACGCTCCAGGCGATGCGGGCGAGCTTGTTGGCGAAGGCGACAGCCAGCTTGAAGCGGTTCATGCGTGTGGCGGCTTGTTCAAGCCAGGCCCCGAAGCTGAGCTGCGGCCAGAGCTTCTTGCGCATCATGATGACGCGCGCGGCCTGCACGAACAGCATGCGCAAATAGCGGCTGCCGCGTTTAGTGATGCCGCCCAGCACTGTGCGCCCGCCGGTGGAGAATTGTCTCGGCACAAGCCCCAGCCAGGCGCCAAAGTCGCGCCCGCGTGAAAAGGCCTCGCCAGCGCCGACGGCGGCCACGATGGCGGAAGAAATCACCGGGCCAATACCCGGCACGCTCATCAGCCGGCGGCAATCCTCATCCTGTTTGCTGATCGCCTCGATCTCATCGGACACCGCATCAATGCGTCTGTCCAGGCAATGCCAATCCTCATAGAGACCAGCGAGCAGCGCTTGCATGCGCGGCGACATTTCCTCGGCGCGTTGGCGCAGGATGGGTTCGAGCGAGATGCGCAAGGCGCGCGGCCGAGGCCGCACAGTGATGCCTTGCTCGATCAGGAATGAGCGGATCTGATTGATGGTGGCGGTCCGGCGCGACACCAGACGGGCGCGCACTCGGTGCAGCGCTTGCAGGTCGAGCTGGTCCTGGGTCTTCTCCGAGACGAGGCGCATGTTTGGCCTGAGGGCGGCCTCGGCGATGGCTTCGGCGTCGTTGTAGTCGTTCTTCTGGCCTTTCACGAAAGGCTTCACATAGATCGCAGGGATGATGCGCGGCTCGTGGCCGAGCTTGCGCAAGGTGCGGCTGACGAAATGGGCGCTGAGGCAGGCCTCCATGCCCACGACGCTGGGCGGCAGTTGCTCAAATTCGCGCACCAAGGCTGAGCGCTTGATCTTGCGCCGCAACACGACGGCGCCCTCGCGGTCGAAACCGACCAAGTGAAAAACCTCCTTGCCAATATCGATGCCGATCGAGGCGAATGGGCCTAGTGTTTTGGTCATGGCTGTTCCTCCTGAGGAGGCTCGGATAGCTTGATTCAGCTATCCGGCCGGGGAGGCAGCCGGACCATTCCATTAGCGGACAGTCGACGGGCGAGTCCACTTTGGACTCATGTCGAAACCGCGTTGTGGATTGCCTCGCACAACTCGTATCGGAAGCGTTTGCTGTCGCGTGCCTTACTGGCCTGTGTCGGCGGATAAGAGACGATGCCCTCAAGTTCACGACCCAGCGCGCTCGTTATACGTTCGCGTATGTCATTTGGAGGGGCGGAAGAACCGACCGCTTTCGCGCAAATAAACACAAGTCGGTCGGCGCCGCAGGCGCTCACAGATTCTCTAATCTCCCAAATGATGTGATCTGTCACATCGGAAAGATCGATAATGACGACGTCCACAACACTGAGTACGGCGGTGACCGTCTCACGCCAATCGGCGTCGGAAACCCGTATGATAGTCGCGCCGCGTTGCTCCCGCTGGCTCGAGAGCGCGGCGCCCAACGGACCTACCGCCGACACCAGCGCCAAAATAATAAGAACGAGGACCGCAAAGAGAGGTATGGCGATTGCAACGCCGACGAGAACAACAAAAATTATGAAGAACCCATTCGATGCGATTTCTGGCGAGCTTATGAGGGATTGCATTTGCGCCGCAAAGAAGGATGCCGGGCCCGCGAGGATGAGTATGGTGAAGATCCAAAGCCTCGGCGCCATGCGAGTGCGGCGCTGCTCAAACGAGAGATGAACGTCCCGGTCTTGCAGCGTGATGGCGCTGATCCCATGTCGTCCCAAAGTATCGACGACCCGAGACACACGAAAGCGCCCTCCAGTCTCCGCTTGGAAGCGACGTAGCCACATGATCTTGATCCGTTGTGGCGTCATGGCCGCGCGCAGCGCGGCAACACTCCAGGCAGCGGCGATGATAAGAAATACGCCAGCGACCAAGAGTGATAAAGCGACCAACTCCTCTGTAATGAGCCCGCTTGGGTTTGGGAGGCGCGCCTGAAGACTTTCGGAACTGTGCAAACGATCCCAGGACAGCCAGAGCCCAGGTAGAGTCAACGCCAACGCAACAACCCATATTGGCACCGCAATCAAGGCCGCCCAAACCTGCGCCACGTCATAGTCACGCGCGAGACGTTGAGCCAACTCGCCGGGCATTTCCCGCCACACATTTGATGTCCATTTGAGCTTCGCGCCAGAAGGGGATCCAGGCCAAAAGCACAGAACCAAAAGCACGACAAAATACAGCAGCGGGACAAGACCCAGCAGCAACCACCAACCCGAGACGCCGATATCGTGGAGCCGTCGGATGTGTACGGGAAGTAGAACACCCAG
>CALBSY010000230.1 GCA_937967725.1 uncultured Alphaproteobacteria bacterium
TCGTAGTGGAGGCCGACAGCGTAAAAGTGCTCGGGCGTGACCAGACACACGACCTCATCCGCCAACGTTGCAACCGCCGGCAAACTGTCGTCCGGTGCAACCGGAATGGCGGCGATCACTTTGGCGGCGCCCGTGCGCTTCATGGCTTCGAGCGCGGCGCGCAACGTCGCGCCGGTGGCGATGCCATCGTCCACCACAACCGCCGTTCGTCCGGCCAGCTCCGGCGGCGGCGAACCGCCGCGATAGGCGGCGCGGCGGCGTTCGATCTCGCGCGCTTGCCGTGCGGATTCCTCGCTGATGAAATGCTGAAGTTCGTGAGACACGCCGTCGTTCACAACCGTGATTGGCGGCGATCCCTCCACGACCGCGCCGAGCGCGAGTTCCTCGTGGCCCGGCGCGCCGATCTTGCGCACGAGCAAGATGTCCAGCGGCGCATTGAGCGCTTTCGCCACCTCGAACCCGACAGGAACGCCGCCGCGCGGCAACGCCAGCACGATCGGATACTTCAGCTCATGCTCACGCAGGCGCGCGCCCAGGCGCTGGCCGGCCTCGCTGCGATCCCGGAAGATGGGTTTGCGCTCGAACATCGTCGCTCGCTCGATCAACGATAGCGCAGGCAGCAGCGTTCCGCTTCACCAAATCGTCGCACATGCGGGGCTTGCCTTTCAGACGCGTTCTGACGATCAAGGGCGCCGCTTTGGATTCGGGACAGACGACGCATGGCCAGACTGAGCTACAAACCGGGCGATTTCGACCTCGTGGTACGCCGTTCCAAGACGGGGCTAGGCCTGTTCACCGAAAGCGAAATTCCCAAGGGCGCATGCATCATTGAATATACCGGCGTCGAAATTACGCCGGAACAAGAAGAGAAGACGAACTCGAAGTACCTGTTCGAAATCCATTCGCGGAAGACCATTGACGGCTCGCCGCGCTGGAACACGGCCCGCTACATCAACCATTCCTGCCGGCCGAATTGCGAACCCAACATCCACAAGGGCCGGGCCTTTATTCACGCCAAGCGCCGCATCAAACCCGGTGAGGAACTCAACTACGATTACGGCGAGAACTATTTCAAAGAATACCTGAAAGACATATGCGCCTGCGCCAAGTGCCGACCCGAGAACGGCCCGCGCAAAAACGCGGCGAAGAAGGTTGCGGCCAAACGCCCTGCGAAAAAGAAGGCGAAGCGGAAGGCGGCGTAGCCGCTAGCGACGCTTCACTTCAGCGCCCTTGGCTTTGCCGAGGATCACCGTTGTAGCCAGGCCGATGAACAGCCCGTGCTCTACCACGCCTGCAATCGCCTGTAGCTTGGCGGCGAGCGCTTCCGGATCGCCAATGCGCTGCGCGTGCGCGTCGACGATGTAATTGCCGCCATCGGTGATCACCGGCTCGTTGGCCTTGCCGGACACGCGCAACGCAACTTCATGGCCGGCGCAGCCGCTCTCGCGCAGCGCCTCATGGATGCGCTGCGCGGTCAGCGCAAAGCCGAAGCGGGTGACCTCCACAGGAAGCGGAAACGCGCCCAGCGTCTCGACCCATTTGGTGTCGTCGGCAATCACCACCATGCGCTTAGACGCCGCCGCGACGATCTTCTCCCGCAGCAGCGCGCCGCCGCCGCCCTTGATCAGCCGAAACGCCGGATCGACTTCGTCGGCGCCGTCGACATCCACGTCGATGCACGTGACTTGCGAAATCTCCAACAGCGGAACGCCCACTTGCTCGGCCAGATTGCGCGTCGCCTCCGAGGTCGGCACGCCTTTCACACGCAAACCTTGGCGCACGCGCTCGCCCAGCTGCCGCACGAAATGCGCCGAGGTCGACCCGGTGCCGAGCCCAACCACCATGCCGTCCTTGACGAACTCCAGCGCCGCCTGCGCCGCGTTGAACTTGGCGATGCTGCTGTCGTCGCTCACGGCTTGTCCTTCCGTTTGCGGGCGCGATTCTTGTCGGCCCAGCCTTCGATGTTGTGCTGGCGCGAGCGCGCCACCGCCAACGCGCCGTCCGGCACGTCCTTGGTGACCACGCTGCCAGTGCCGGTATAGGCGCCGTCGCCCACCTTTACCGGCGCAACCAGCGCGGTGTCCGAACCGATGAACGCATCGGCGCCGATCGTGGTCCGGTACTTGTCGAAGCCGTCGTAGTTGCAGGTGATGGTCCCGGCGCCGAGATTGGCGCGCGCCCCGATGTCGGCGTCGCCGACATAGGTGAGATGGCTTGCCTGCGCCTTGTCCGCAAAGGTCGCGTTTTTGATCTCGACGAAATTGCCGATCTTCACTCCGGCGCCGAGCTTGGTGCCAGGCCGCAGCCGCGCCGAGGGACCGATATGCGCGCCCTCGCCAATCACGGCGCCTTCAATATGGCAGAACGCCTTGATGCGCGCGCCCTTACCGATCTTGACGCCTGTTCCGAAAAACACATGCGGCTCGATGACGACGTCGGGCGAAATCTCCGTATCGTAAGAAA
>CALBSY010000231.1 GCA_937967725.1 uncultured Alphaproteobacteria bacterium
TGGCGACGTGCCCGAGAGCCTCAAACACTAGAAGCTGCTGGCGCTCGACATGGGTTCACTGATCGCCGGCGCCAAGTTCCGCGGCGAGTTCGAGGAGCGCCTGAAGGCCGTGCTTTCGGAAGTTACGGCCGCCGAGGGCGCTATCATTCTGTTCATCGACGAAATGCACACGCTGGTCGGCGCGGGCAAAGCCGAAGGCGCGATGGATGCCTCGAATCTGCTGAAACCAGCGCTGGCGCGCGGCGAACTGCACTGCGTCGGCGCTACCACGTTGGACGAATACCGCAAGCACGTCGAGAAAGACGCGGCGCTGGCGCGCCGCTTCCAGCCTGTGTTTGTCGAAGAGCCGAGCGTGGAGGATACGATTTCGATCCTGCGCGGCTTGAAGGATCGTTACGAACAGCATCACGGCGTGCGTATCTCAGACGCCGCCATCGTCGCCGCGGCGCAGCTCTCGCACCGCTACATCACCGACCGTTTTCTTCCGGATAAGGCGATTGACCTGGTCGACGAAGCGTCAGCACGCCTGCGCATGGCCGTCGATTCCAAACCCGAAGAATTGGACGAGCTCGACCGGCGCCTGGTGCAGCTCAAAATCGAACTTGAAGCGCTGAAAAAGGAAAAGGATCCGGCGTCGAAGGACCGTGCGCAGAAGCTTGAAGGCGAAATCGGCGAGTTGGAGACCCGTTCGGGCGAGCTCACCGCCGCCTGGAGCGCCGAGAAGCAGAAGTTGCAGACTGCGTCAAAGGCCAAGGAAGAGTTGGACCGGCTGCACACCGAGTATGACGACGCCGTGCGCCGCGGCGATCTCTCGCGCGCATCCGAACTCAAATACGGCCGCATCCCGGCGGTCGAAAAACAGGTCGCTGAGCTTGAAGCGAAGGGCGACGGCGGCGGCCTGGTGCAAGAGGTCGTCGACGCCGAATCGATCGCGGCGGTCGTGTCGCGCTGGACCGGCGTGCCGGTTGAGAAAATGCTCGAAGGCGAGAAGGCCAAGCTGCTGCAGATGGAAGACAATCTGCGCCGCCGCGTGATCGGCCAGGAACCGGCGTTGAAGGCGGTGTCGGATGCGGTGCGCCGCGCGCGCGCCGGCTTGCAGGATCCGAACCGGCCGATCGGCTCGTTCATGTTCTTAGGCCCCACCGGCGTGGGCAAAACCGAACTCACCAAGGCGCTGGCGGAATTTCTGTTCGACGACGAACAGGCGCTCACCCGCGTCGACATGTCGGAATATATGGAGAAGCATTCGGTGGCGCGCTTGATCGGGGCGCCGCCCGGCTATGTCGGCTACGAAGAAGGCGGAGCGCTGACCGAAGCGGTGCGGCGTCGGCCTTATCAAGTGATCCTGTTCGATGAGATCGAAAAGGCGCACCCCGACGTGTTCAACGTGCTGCTACAGGTGCTGGACGACGGCCGCCTCACCGACGGCCAGGGACGCACGGTCGATTTCAAGAACACGATCCTGATCATGACGTCGAATGCGGGCGCGCAATATCTCTCGGAACAGCCCGAAGGCGCGGACGTGGAGGATGTACGCGGGCCGGTCATGGATGAAGTGCGTGCGCGTTTCCGGCCGGAATTCTTGAATCGGATCGACGAGATCATTCTGTTCAAGCGGCTGGCGCGCGAACAGATGAGCCACATTGTCGACATCCAACTGGCGCGGCTGGAGAAACTTCTGGCTGCGCGCAACATCGCGCTTGAGCTCGATCAACGCGCCAAGGGCGAGCTGGCCAAGCGCGGTTACGATCCGGCCTGGGGCGCGCGCCCATTGAAGCGCGTGATTCAGAAAGATGTGCAGGATGCGCTGGCGCGGCTCATTCTCGAGGGCCGCATCAATGACGGCGAAACCGTGCGTGTAACCTTCGACGGCAACGATTTCCTGTTCAACGGCGCCAGCGACAAGAAGGCGGCGTAATCAAACGCCGCCTTCTGACGCTTTAGCTTACGGCTGGGTCGACTCGTCGTCGTCCGTGGCGCGTTCGACAGCGCCGGCGGCTTCGTTGACGGCGCCCTCCGCGGCTTCGCCAGCTTCATGCGCGGCTTCGCCGATGGCGTCGCCGGCTTCCTGCATTTCCTGACCAGCTTGCGCAGCGGCGTCTTCGGCCTCGGTTTGCGCTTCCGGCGGCGTGCAGGCGGCGGCCAAGCTCAAAGCAGCGGCGGCGGCGATAGCGACAAACATTCTCATGGTGTGTCTCCCAAAGTTCCCAGCGAAAGCGTAAGCCTATTGCCTTGTAATGCACGCGAGTACCCCCAAAATCGCACACGTGCGCGCCGAGCTATGCGCGCGCAGGATTGAGTATTGAAACTACAGCTAAAAAAAATCGGATCGCTTCGCGCAGCGCGAGATCGTGCCGATTGCCGCACTGCGCGTGGTCGCATTGCCTTTATGGGCGTTAGCGGAGTGAATCGATGAGCATACGACCAGGCGACGAGAAAGGGCCCGAAGTATGGGCGGACAGCGCCGCCGCTATTCTCACTATCAAGCCGAAGCCGCGCGATCTTGGCGGAGGCTTCGCCGTGAAGCGCGCGCTGCCGGCGATCGAAAAGCGCATGGTCGGCCCATTCATCTTCTGGGATGAGTTCGGACCGGCGCACTTCGCTGCGGGCGAGGGGCTCGATGTCCGGCCGCATCCGCACGTCAATCTGGCGACAGTGACCTACCTGTTTGCGGGCGAGATTTTTCATCGCGATACGCTGGGCTCGGCGCAGGTGATCAAACCGGGCGACGTGAACTGGATGAATGCGGGCCGCGGCATTGCTCACTCGGAGCGCACCGCCCCCGAACTACGCCAAACCGGCTCGCCGATCGCCGGCATCCAGTCCTGGGTGGCGTTGCCGGAGGCGCACGAAGAGAGCGAGCCGTCGTTCGTGCATCATGCCGAACACGAACTGCCGCTCGTCGAAGAGAACGGTAAGAGCGTGCGCGTGATCGCGGGCAAACTATACGGCAAGGCCTCGCCGGCGCAGACATATTCGGAAATGTTCTATGCCGACGTACGGCTCGAACCGGGGGCCGCGCTGCCGCTCGACGCCGATTACGAAGAGCGGGGCCTTTATCTCGTCAGCGGCGAGATCGAGATTGCCGGCGATGTGTTTCAGCCAGGCCGTCTGCTGGTGTTGCGTCCGGGTGACGCGATGACCGTGCGTGCAGTGACGCCAGCGCGCTTCATGGCGTTAGGCGGCGCCAATCTTGGCCCGCGTCACATTTGGTGGAACTTCGTTTCGTCGCGCAAGGAGCGCATCGAGCAGGCGAAAGAGGATTGGCGCGCCGGCCGCTTCGGGACCATCCCGGGCGACGACAAGGAATTCATCCCCCTGCCCGAATAGCTCGCCGTTGCGCGCTTCTTGTGTCCGTGAAACAGTGCCGCTTGAGAGCCCGGAAGGGCCATGCAAACGCAAGAAGCGGCGCCTGCCGCTGGGCGCCGCCCATTCCCCGCGGTGGGGGAAGAAAGGGAGATGCGCGCCATGCCTCAAAGCAAATCGGCAAATGTGGTGAGGGCAGTCGCCGTCGTCGGTCCGACCGGGGCGGGCAAGACGGCGTTGACGCAGGCTTTGGCCTCGGCCGCCTCGGGTGGATCGGGCGCGATCCCGAACGCCGCCGGCCAGTCCAGCGAGACCGCCTTCACCGCGATCGACTACATGGGCGACCATTACGCGCTGATCGACACGCCCGGTGCCGTCGATTTTCTGGCTGACGCCGATTACGCACTGCCGGCTGCCGATTTGGCCATTGTAGTGGCCGATCCCGACCCCGACAAAGCCGTGCTGCTGCAGCCGTTCCTCAGGGCCGTAGAAGAGCTGCAGATTCCGCGCGCGCTATTCATCAACAAGATCGATCAGGCGCGCGGGCGCATCCGCGACTTGCTGGAGGCGCTGCAGCCGGTTAGCGGCGCACCCTTGGTGGCGCGTCAGATTCCGATCTGGAACGACGACAGTGTCACCGGTTTCGTCGATCTCGCGCTCGAGCGCGCCTTCCTCTACCAGCAGGGCAAGCCTTCGCAAGTGATCGACATTCCTTCCGACATGGCGGAGCGGGAAACCGACGCGCGCTTCCACATGCTCGAACAGCTAGCGGACTTCGATGACACGCTGATGGAGCAATTGCTGTCAGACGTGACCCCGGACCGCGACACGGTGTTTGCCGATCTGGTGCGCGAAATGCGCGAAGGCTTGATCACGCCAGTGTTCTTCGGCGCGACCGCGCAGGGCGCCGGCATCCGCCGGCTGCTGAAGGCGCTGCGCCACGACACGCCAGAGCCGAAATTTGCGGCGGCGCGGCTCGGGCTCCAGGGCTCGGGCGCGTACGTCATGAAAATCTCGCACGCCGGGCAGGCGGGTAAGTTAGCGTACGCGCGTGTGTTCGGCGGACGCTTGAGCGATTCAGATCATGTGACATTGAGCGATGGATCATCGCAGCGCCCTGGGGCGCTATTCTCGGTGCAAGGCGCGCCGACGAAAAAAGTGTCCGAGGCCAATGACGGCGACGTCGTCGCGATCGGTGGC